>CAZBDA010000061.1:0-2597 GCA_964490445.1 uncultured Rickettsiales bacterium
GTCGCCTGCGGTGTCGTCATCGCCTGCGGTGTCGTCATCGCCTGCGGTGTCGTCATCGCCTGCGGTGTCGTCGTCGCCTGCGGAGTCGTCATCATCACCACCAGCCCGGTCGGGACTACAAGAGATCAGGAGGACGGCGAGCGGCACGAGCAGGGTGATTAGGATTCTCATGGTTAGTCTCCACGGCAGCTCGGTCGAGGCGCTGCAGGCGGCAACCTGACACAGCTTGGAGCTTGCTTCAACTGTGCTGGCGACAATGCGGCAGGCAGGTGCCGGGCTGTGGATGCACCGCTCAGCGGCTGCGAGAGCGGCGCACCTGCTCGCCGACGAGACTGACCAGGCCGGGGCCCTTTTCTTCGGCAGTGAACTTCAATCCGAACATCGCATGGATCGGCCGGGCGCCGCGGGCGCCATAGGGTCTACGTGACACCATGTAGCTGGCGTTGGTGAGGTTGCTGATGGTCGTGTAGATGGCCAGGTTTGGAAGTAGCTGCAGGTCGGCGGCGAGGTCGAGGTTCGCGTGTGCAGGGATGAGCAGGTCGTCGGGGATCTCATCCTCTCCGGGCAGGTCACGCATGGGCCCCTGGGCGGCCAGCGCCAACTCGAAGGAAGCCACCGGTGCGATGAGCGCGATGCTCGCCGAGCCCTGGTGCTCGGGGACGTAGGGCAGTTTGTCTCCGACGTTGACGGTTCCGAACACGGGACTGGCTGAGGTGAAGCTGGTGCGGAAGTTGGACCCGGTCCAGGTGTAGCTGGCTCCGACGCGGAGCTGCAGTTCGGCTGGAAGCTCAATACTCTGTCCGACCATGGCCTCGACGCCATAGACAAGGACGCTGCCGGCGTTGAACTGTTGGTCGAGCAGGTCTTCGGGACATCCTGCGCTGAGCGTGCAGTTGCCGGTCAGGTTGGAGTAGTTGTTGAAAAAGCCGACGGCCTCTACACGAGTGCCCCGCCAGGCGACACGGGCGCCAGCTTCGATGTTCAAGCTGTCCTCGGGCTTCACTTCAGGGTCCTGGCCCGGCGATACGGGGCTGAAGCCACGGTGCACACCCGCCAGCAGGGAGAGCCAGGGGGTTGCCTGGAAGTGTAGCCCCATGCCGGGCAGTAGGGTGGCTCGTGTGGCTTCGGAGCTCTCGCCGCTGGTGGGGTCGTCCTTCGAGGTGCGGATGACCTCGATTCGCATCCCCGGCACGATACTCACCGGGCCTATGCGCAGGTCCTCGTGGACGTGGGCAGCCAGTGCCAGAGCCTGGCCGATGCTGTTCTTGGTGTCGACCGGGCTGCTGCCCCCGGCGACCATCAAGCCTTGCTGCATGAGAAAGTACTGCTTGCTGTCGTTGTGCTGGATCTGGTCGGCATGCAGTCGCAGACCGACCTCGAGGTTGCTTTCGAGCTTGCGGAAGCGCGCTCGCCAGCGTGCTGTGGCAAATCCTCCGTAGGAGTGATAGGTGCGATCTTTCGTGCCTACCTTGAGACTCTGTTCGTCCCCCAGCGAGTCGGCCTCGCCCCGCAACAGCGCGAAGTAGGGTGCGTTTTCGGCAGTTGCTGGTTGTGCCAGGACTTGGCCCAATGAGGGGCCGTCGCCAAATCCGCCGACTTTCCGCCAGGAGCGGTGTAGCCAGTGGTGGTAGCCCACCGCGCGTAGCTCGAAGTCCTCGCCCTTCTGGAGCTGCCAGGAGAACTCCACCTGGGTGCGGTTCCAGTTCATCAGGCCAAGTTGGGTGGCTGCATAGCGCCGGTTCGGGGTGGCCTGGAAGTCCTGGTCGGATAGGCCAAGGTAGGTCTCCCTGGAGCGCTCCCGCGCGTAGCCAACCTTGAGGTCCCATGCCGAGATGACGGGTCGGTCCAGCGGGGTATTGAGCCGCCCCTTGAACATCAGTTCGTGCTTGAGATAACCCGTGTTGCCGCCGCTATCGAGGTCCCTGAAACCGTCGCTGCCGAGGTGCACGCCCTCCAGCAGGAAACCACCCCATGGAGTCCGTGTTCCGCCGTGCCCGTGGACCTTGATGGTGCGATAGCTGCCCACCGCGAGGTCCAGGGACGCATCGCTGGCAGCAGGGATCGGACGGGTCTGCAGGTTGACCGCGCCGCCGATGGTGTTGGGACCGTGACGGATGGCCGCCGCGCCCTTGAACACCTCGACCCCGACCATGCGGGTGGTCATCGGGAAGAAGTACGCTGCAGGTGCAGAGTAGGGGGCGGGCGCCAGTAGAATGCCGTCCTCCATCAGGGTCACCTTGGCGCTGCGGTCCGAGCTGGCACCGCGCAGTCCAATGTTCGGCCGGAGACCGAAACCGTCCTCCTCGCGGATGTAGACACCCGGCACGGGGGCGAGGACCCGGTGGATGTCCTCGTGTTCGAAGCGCTCCAGGGTCTCCTGATCCACACTGTGCGCGGAACCTGCCACTCGAGCCGGCCCTGAGCGTTTGCTAATGACCGAGATGGTTTCGTGCAGCTGGGGCCCGGTGGTCTTGGATGTCCGTTCGGGCTCCTTTTTCGGGTCCTTTTTCTGCTCGGAGTCGTCCTGCTCGGAGTCGTCCTGCTCGGCGTCGTGCGGCTGGGGGGCGTGCGGCGGGGCGTGGGCCCGGTAAGCCCCC
>CAZBDA010000061.1:2607-30434 GCA_964490445.1 uncultured Rickettsiales bacterium
GTCTTCAGCGCCAGCCTCTGCAGGCACGGCCGCCAGCGCGAGGATGAGTCCGAGGGCGAGTAGGCGACAAGCGCGACGGAAGAGCAGAACGCCTGGCCGTCTGGTCCTGGGGATGAGTGATCTCAGCATGAGAAGAAGCTCTGATTGCAGCACGAAAGAGTGTTTCCCTATAGCGCTCGAACTGATACTGATAGTGATTATCAATATCACGTAGAGGGAGATCTAGTCCGAGAAGCAGAGCCCTGTCAACATTGTCCAGGGACTTTTCTGGCATCCCTGGCAGGGAAGGGAGGCTCAGGTCGTTTCTGGTTGCCCTGCCTTCAAAAACTCCGGCCGCCCTCTGGAGGCGCGCTCGTCGAGATGGATTCGAATCGCTTCGTACAGCTTGTCGTTGGCGGCGCTTTCGGGAATGCCAAGGTAGTCGGCCAGGGACATGAGAAAGGCGCGCTCGGCTTCGTTGACCTCGCCGTCGATGGCGGTGAGATGAGCCAGGGCGGAGAACAGGTTGTAGCGTTCCTCGCCGGAGTTCTCGCGTAGCCACGCACCGGCGACCGTCAGCATCTCTTCGGCCTGTTCCAGGGTCTCCACCTGGCCGAGTAGTCTCTCGGGGTCCGAACTCCAGTCCAGTAGCCAGCGGACGAGCATCTCGTGCTGGGCGGCATCGAGGCCGAGGCCTTCGGCTCTGCCGGCGAGTAGGCCGCCGGCCACCAGGAAGTCCCGCGCGTACACCTGCGATGGCTCGTTCGACTCGTGTTCCATGAGCTGGGCGACGGCAATCACTGCTGTGTCCAGCTGGCTGCGCCGGTTGTCCTGCAGCTTGCTGCCCCCGGCCTCGGAGTACAGTTGCAGCGCACGCACCCGAACCGGTGTCACCGGGTGGCTGAAGTGGGCCATGAGGTCACCCTGCTCCATGTCCTGGATCACCTCCAGTTGGTCGAGGAAGGCGGCAATGTCGAACTGCAGGTGTTCTGGTCCGAGGCCACTGGCGAGCTTGAAAAACACCGAGACGATAGGCTCGAGTTGCTCGCCGGTTGCGAGGAATCCGGCTCGGTCAGCGCTGAGCTCGGCGAGGCGGTCCCAGACCTGCATGCGTGCCTGCAACAGGGCCGGCATCTGCGAGTCCTCGCTGTCGCCATCGAGGGCGAAGTTCACCTGGTTGGCACGGTAGTGGTCAAAGGCGATGTGGCCCAGCTCGTGGCCCAGCACGAAGCGTAGTTCCGGATCTGTCATTCGCTCGACGGTGCCGCTGGTGACGCTGATGCTGTGGGGCTCGTCGGGGCTGGCCGAGTGCAGGGCGAACGCGTTGATGTCGGGATCATTGACCACGTAGAGTTCGGCGTCTTCGCTGAAGCCGACTGCCTCGCGACACTGGTCGAACAGTGAGCACAGCCGTGGTGAGAGGACCGGGGTGAGCCGCAGTTGTGTCGCCAGCATCATGGTGCGCAGGGAGCTGGCCCGCCCCGAGGCTACGTAGTGTTGCAGGATCTCCTCGAGGCCGTAGCGCTCGAAGAGCGAGTTGATCAGTTCGGCCTCGGGTTGGAAGCGGATTTTCTCGAGGGTGGTTGGCACGTGTTCCTCCCAAGCGGCGCAGCGCTGTCGCGCTAGCTCGTCTCCTCGAGGGCATAGGTGTGGCCATCCGGGTCGGTGACGCGGATCCACCGAGTGCCCCAGTGGGTAGCCTCCAGTGGCGTGCTCACCTCGACCGCCTCAGACGCGATGAGTCGAGCGCTGAGAGACTCGGCATCCCCCATTTGCAGGTGCACAGTGGGAGCGACCGGTTCCTGGAGCGCTTCGGCCAGCACAATCTCATCGTCCTGCTCCTTCTCAACCCGGCTTGCGCCGGTCACTGCTTCGAACTTCCGACCCAGATCCGATCCCGGTAGCGCCAGGCCACCCAGCCGAAGAAGACCATGAAAACAAGGTCACCGGTGCCGTAGATGGAGAAGAAGGTGCCAGTCAGGTAGTCGCTCTCGGTCAATGCCGCCAGCTCGCCGCTGTGGTCTTTGAGCCAGGACAGCCAGTGGCAGCCGTAGAAGAGCTTCTCGAAGGCAAACACAAGTGCCACAGCAGGTGCGGTTGAGTAACTTCGGGCGAGGGCCAGGTACGCGAGGCCCCACAGCAAGACGCCTACGCAGCCGCCGGCTCCAAACAGTGGGTCGACGGCGCCGAGGTTGTCGCTGAATCCCTTGCTGAAAATGATGATGCAGACGTTGTAGAGGGCCGCCAGCCCGAAGCCGAGAGAAATGCGGTCCATGCGAGACCTCCTTGCAGGAAGGCTAGCAGGAAGGGTATTGCTGCGCCCATGACCGGCACAGACGAGTTACGTGGCTTTCAGCGCAAGTATCTGAGAGGACTGGCCCACAGCCTGAAGCCAGCCGTCCAGATCGGACGGTTGGGCATCACCGCTGATGTTCTGCGCGAGGTGGAGAGGGCACTCGACGACCACGAGCTGATCAAGGTGGCGATGCACAAGCCAAAGAGCAAGAAGGCCATGGCAGCGGAGTTGGCTGGTGGCACCGGAGCACAGCTTGCAGGCCTGGTTGGGCATACTGCGATCCTGTACCGGGAGCACGCCGAGAAACCGAGCATCGTATTGCCGCGGCGCAGCGAGTTGGAAGTGGACGAGTCCGCCCCCTAGAGCCTGCTATCGGCGGGAGCAGGCCCAGCCGCGGTCCAGGGTGCATGGCGCATCATTCCAGTACAGCGGATTGAGGCCGTTGCTGCCGATGAACTCGAGGCAGTTCTCGGCGGTGCCACCGTTGGGTTCGCTGCCGGGAAAGGGTGACGATTGATCCACCCAGTTCTCGTAGCTGAGCAAGCGCCCGTCTGCCCAGCCCCATGAACCCTCAGTCGTCCGGTCGTTGAGACCGATCCACATGCTGCCACCGCCGATGGTGCTGAGGTGGCCGACGACATCGAGTTCGCTGGCACTGAGGATCGACGCAAGCGCATCGTAGCCGTGAGCGATGCAGGTCGTGTTGGCATCGGGCCAGGACATCCTCGGTTCACTGGGGGTGGAACAGACGGCGAAGTAGGCATCTGCTTCCTGCACAGCGTCGCAGTCCAGGCCGTCGCAGTCCTGGTCAATGAGGCTGCCTGCGGAGTCGACGTCGCCAGCGATGTCGCCAGCTCCTGGATGCACTGTCGCGTCGTCGTCATTGCAGTCCTCGATGTCGGGGGTAACGCCTGGACCGGGCGCCGGGTAGCCGTCCCCGTCGTTGTCGGTACCATCGACGCCGTCACAGTCCTGGTCGATGCCATCGCCGTAGGGGTCGGGAGCACCGGGATAGATGGACGCGTCGTTGTCGTTGCAATCTTCGCTCTCGGGGTAGCCGTCCCCGTCGTTGTCTGGATCATCGACCACCTCGATCTCGACGGTGTCCACTCCAGTCAGGGCGAAGGAGTCGTTGGCGGTTACCGTGATGGTGTGTTGCCCCGGACTCAACAGGGCCTGCCCCTGCGCTGTGCCCTCGGCATCCCCGAGGCTGGGCAGGCTGGTCAGGTCGTCGCCGGCGGAGCTGGCCCAGGCCAGGACAACTGCGCCAATCTCACCGTCACTGTCGCTGACCTGTGCCTCGAAGGGGACCGGCTCGTCGGCGGGATAGACAGCACCGTCGATGGGCAGGACCAAGGTCACCACCGGTGCGTCTCCCGGCAGGATGACGATGTCGACAAAAGCGCTGCCGGTGGCGTTGTCCGGATCGCGCACCTCCAGCAGAACTCGATAGCTGCCGGATTGGTCAAAGCTGAGTTCACACAGCGTCGTGCCATCGGAGTCGACTTCTGACTCACTACAGACCTCGGTGCCGTCGAGCAGCCAGGTCACCCGCAACTCGGAGGCGCTGTTGTTGGGGTCGAACACTGCGCCGCGTACGGTCACGGTGCTGCCCAGCGCGTGGGGCTCCTCGCTTACCGGTGAGGTGATCGTCGCCTCGGGTACGGAATTGATCGCGCGGATCGTGCCATCGATGCAGGCGCTTGCGGATAGCAGCACAACGGCTGCGAGCAGGATTCGCGCGGGCATGAGTCATCCTTTCGGCCGGCCGGGAGCGGCGGGTTGCGGTGATACTACCTCGCTGCGGCGAGGCCGGGCATCGCTGCTGCGAGTTGGCGAGGTTCGCACCTGCCGCCCCTTTCGTGTCAAGATGCCTGAATTGCTCCTGGGACTGGCCGGGAGCCGCTCGGAGTGCCCGATGGAGGAGATCCTTCACTACCAGTGCTTCGTCCATGCTGGCGAATACCGAATCCTGGTCAAGGGGCTCAAGTTTCGTCCCCTCGCCGAGTTGATCTTTCGGCGTGGCGAAGCGGGGCGGGTCGTGGGTGATGACGCGTTGCCGAGGGTGTTGATGGGCAAGGACGACTACCTGCGCTGCCTGGACCTGTTACGCAACGAGAAGCCGGTATTCCTCGAACAGGCCCCGGAGTCTGGGGATGTCTACCTGCGCACCGGCGATGAGCCGGTGGGTGAGAACGAATAACCGGGCGCAAGCCTGGCAAGGTTGAAAGGAAACCTGATGTCCATTGCACTGTCTGCGGAGGCTCGCCACCGCTACTCCACTGACGATGTGCCCGAGCAGGCTCTCGAAGCCTACGGATACATCCTGCTGGCGGTCTCGGGGGCTGATGGCGAGATCTCAGCGAAGGAGCGCCGTTGGTTCGAGGATTGGGCTGACAGCATCGGTGCCTCAGCGGAACTACGCAGTAAGTGGGACGCTTTCGACAGTGGCTCGCTGAACCTCGAGACGTTCATCTCTGGGACCAGGGAGCGTCGCAAAGGCGAGTGGAAGACTCTCATCAAGGCCGAGACGAGCATCAACTATGCCCGCACCCTGGTGTATGACTCGATCCGGATGGCTCGTGCCGACGACGAGTACCACCCCCACGAGCGAGATGCGGTGCATCGTGCCGCAAAGATGCTGCACGTCGACAAGGCGACCCTGCTCTCCATCGAGGCCCTGGTGGATGTCGAAGAGGGGATTCGAGCGATGCGTCGCTCGCTGTTCGCACGCATCGGCTGAAACGGGTCAGAAGTGCGTGTGGTACTTGATCATCGAGTGCAGAAAACCGGCGAAGAAGATTCCCATGGTCGCCTTGTGATGGAGTTCGTTCTTGCTGAACAACAAAGGTGCCAGCAGGAACAGCAGCACGACCCTGCTGATGCATCGCCGGGACGTGATCACGTCGTCAAAGAAGACGAGCAGGTTCAGTAGCGAAAAGAGTTGCAACAGCAGCGACAGGCCGATCAAGAGGCGGCAGTTTCTGTAGTAGTACTCCTTGAGGTCCATTACTCCGTCGGCAGTGTCCTTGGGCATCAGGGCGTCGCTCATCAGGAAGTATGTCATCGGCGAACACAGGAACAGCAGGTACAGGAACAGGTTCCAGTCGCTCTCGGCCATGACGTCGGCGCGGTTCAGGGGGTAGGCGTTCCACCAGAACACGACCATGCCGATGAAGACCATGGTCACCAACAGGCTGTGAACCCAATAGAACCGGACCGGAGAGTGATCGCCGCTTTGGGCTGTGATATTGCGTGACATCACCGAGCCGAAAGACGTCATCAACTTCACCAGGCCAATGCCCAATACCAGGAAGACGACCATCGAGAGGTGTTCGAAAATTTCCATTGTGAATCCGGTTTAGGTCGCGTCCGGCGGCGCGCCGGACGGACCACTCGGTGGCTCGTCCGAGTCGCTTTCCAGCGCGGCTTCGGCGGTCTCGTCGTCGCCGTTGTCGTCTTCCATCGGGCCGCGGAATCCGTCCGGGTATTTCATCAGTTCCTCGACGGTCTCGAGGGCTACGGTTTCCCCGATTTCAACACCCGGATCGTTCGCGTCGCTGCTGGCTCCCAGACGACGTCGTCCGGGCACGCTGTGCCTGCCGATTGCAGCGGGAGGCGGGGGAGCAACTGCGCCGAACTCCGCGCTGGGCAGTGGCGGTAGCAGGCTGGGTTGCAGCAACTCGCGGTTGTCGAGTTCGCCGGGGTCCATGTCGCGGAACAGTTCCAGGACCTCGTCGAAGCTCTGTGCACGGTCCTCCAGTTCGGGAGCTGTCAGGCGCTGGAGTAGCGGAACCCAACTCTCGGGCACGTGCTGCCAGGCTTCCTCCAGGATCCGGCCCACGGGAATGGAGTTCACCATCACCTGGGCTGGAACCTTGGCGCAGATCAGGCGATACATCGTGATGCCGAAGCTGAAGATGTCCGACTGCGGTCCCGGCAGACCCAACAGTTGCTCCGGCGCCATAAAGCCCAAGGTGCCCATGGTCTGGCCGATCTCGGTCAATTCCGGGGCGCCCTCGCTGATGTCCTTGGCAACCCCGAAGTCGGTGAGCTTGGCGACGCCGTCCATGCGGATGAGGATGTTGTCCGGCTTGATGTCGCGGTGAATCACCTGCGCCATGTGTACTGCGCGCATCGCTCCCGCGATGGCCGTGCCGTAGTAGTGAATGTAGCTCAAGGGCAGATTGCGTTGGATTGCCCAGGCGGCATCGAGCAACTCGACCAGGTCGCCTCGGTCCATCCACTCGAGCAGTACGTAGGGTGTACCACCCGACAACTCGCCACAGTCATAGACCTGCAGCACATGCTGGTGAGTCACTCGGGATGAGAGCAGTAACTCCCGCTCGAAGCGCTCGAGGAACAGCTTGCGCATCGAGGACTCGTTGGCAGTGGAGAGCTTGGCCGCTGCCAGTCGTCCGAGGCGGGTGTCTCGTACCTTGTAGACGAGCGCCTGGCCCCCTTTGCCGGCGAGCCTCTCGACGACGAAGCGCTTGCCGTCGCGGCCGCCGAACATTGATCCCGCCTCGAGGGTCGTCTCTTCGCTGCCGTCAGTGACGCGGAAGGGAGGCGTAGTCTGTGCTTTCGCCGCAGCCTGGGCCGAGTCAGACGGCAGGTGCAGGGCGTGAATCCTACCGAATCGGGATGGCATGCCCGACGGGATGGTAATCCCCTCGACCGGTTCGGAGAGAATGCCCCACTCGTTGAAGCGGCTGAGTCTTGGTGTGCCGTCTGGGCCGCCGACATCGAGTAGCAGTGCTTGGCCCAGGTCCGGGTGCTTCACCAGCGAGCCGATGGGGACCTTGCCCTTCCATTCCTGCATTGCGCTGATCAGCGAGCGGGAACTGGGAACCGCACGCTGCAGACGCGACCAGACCTCGGAGCCCACCGAGTCCTCGGAGTCACTCTGGGACAGGGTCACGTAGTTGTCGACGACGTGGATGATCTGTGCCAGCCGTCCTCCCTTGCCGCCGTTGCGGATCAACTCGAGGTCCCAGAGCGTCATCATCACCGGCGGAGCCATGTCACCGAGAGTGTCGAACTTCGCGAGCATCTCGAACACCTCGATGGAGCCCTGGTGAGCCGTGATGCGGTCCAGGCTGGAACTGAGACCGAGGCTCATCAAGGAGGCGCGGCTCAGGCCCAGGCTCATGCCGAGGCCTACGGCCTCTACCGTGCGAATCGTGCAATGCAGGCTGTCGCCCTGTTCGAGGTTTTTGGGCCGCCGGGCACAGAGAAGCTGAAACACCGTGGGACGCTCGGCCATGATCTCGGCCATCAGGCGCAGGTGTCGCTTGAACGGCATCATCGCTGGCGTTAGGCCATCGTCGTGCAACTCCTGGAGGCTGTCGAGCGCACTCAGCAGCCCGCCGAACAGCCACACGCAGACCCGGTGGATCTCTGCTCCCGAAGCACCGATACCTGCTGCATGGAGTGGCCGCAGGTTGATGCCGTCGAGTTGATCGGGGAGGGTGTCCTCTTTCTGGTGCATGCAGGCGTAGATGGCTTCTGCCAATTGCTCGAGCCCATTGCGTCCGACGTGTGGATGGAAGGTCACCTCACCGACATCGAAGCTGCGCAGCAGGCGGGTGACCTCCTGCGCGCGGAGGAAGGCCTGGAAGTCCACCGACAGCAGGTCTCCGTTGATGAAGGTCTCACCTTCGAGGAACTGCAGGTGGACCGCCGCCTTGTTGCTCTTGAAGTGCTCCAGCAGCGTCTCCTCCAGCTGCTCCCTCGCGCGGACGACCATCGCGTTGTTGCTCTGGTAGGTGCGAAGGGCGCGCAGGTACACCTGCAGCTTGAGCACCAGGGTGGTGCCCAGTTCCTTCATCACGTTCTCTTGTGACTTGCCCCGGCTCACTCGAGCTCCTCCTCATCACCGTCGGCGATGATCTTGAGTGCTTCGGCCATGTAGTCGACCACGGGTATGTCGTCGCAGGTCTTGTCCACCTGCAGGTCCAACTCGAAGCTGTCCTCCTCCTCCTTCTCGCCTGCGCTGCTGTCGGTAGTACTGTGGCGGGCTGCGGGGGCCGCTGCTGGTGGCGGTATTTCCTTGATGGCGGCCTTGATCCTGGGGGCCGGCCGATCCGCATCGGTGCTTTCGTCGGATAACAGCGTGTCTTCTCCGCCAGCACTCTCTCCGTGACTCATTCGGACCTGCTCGGTGCGGATGGCCTGCTTCATTTCGGGTGGCACAGACCAGCGTCCGAGCACCTTCTTGACGGCGGCCTGCGCTTCGGGATTTGGACTCCGTACCAGGTGCCGAGCGATCTCGGACAGGAAGTCGATCATCTCCTTGGAACTGAAGATGCGGTACTCAAGCAGCAGGCTACAGAGGTAGCTGTTGATCACCGGCAGCCGGGTGTGCATGCCGATGGCCCGGACAAAGGCGACCCTCTCGTTGTAGTCGCGCTTGGCGAAGTCGTTCTGCTTCATCAGCTTGATCACGTGCCGCAGCAGATTGGGGCTGCCGTCTTTGGCGATGAAGCGCAGCGTGACGACACGGATGCCCTTGTCAATGTCCTCGAGAGCGTGTTGCACGATGTGGGCGAAGGTCGAGTTGTAGCGTTCGAACAGCTTCCGCATCACAAGCCGACGGACGTTCGGGAAAACCGACTGGTAGGCCTCTAGCGCGAGGATGAAGGCCTCGTCCGTGCGCATGGCAGCCAGTGATTCGACGGCCTCGGTTGCTTCGTCGGCGTTGTCGCTGAGCAGCCGTAGCGCGTAGTAGTGCATCGGCGCGGCTTCAGCGGTCGCGACGAAGCCCTGCAGTTCCTCGCGGACGTCTTCCTGTTCGACCTTGCTCAGCAGGTCCGCGATGGCGTCTGCGTTGATGTCGGCAATCGCCGCCAGCGAGTTCTGAAAAGCAGAAGGGCTCGCCTCGAACAGCGGCAGCAGCGCATCGAGGCTTTCCTGTCTATCGAGCAGCCGATGAAGTGACCGACCACCGGTACCCTCGTGCTTCGAGACCATGCAGATGATCTGATCCAGTCCTTCGGCGTTGCCCATGCGGGTCATTCCCGAAATGACACTGAGGATGATCTCGTCAGCGCTCTCGCCGAGGTCGGTAGCGAGGTCGAGGAAGCGTGCGAAGTCGTTGGTTTCCTTGTCGACCGCCGTGACGACCCTCGACTTCTGCAGTTGCTCGAGCTGTTCGGCTGTTCGCTCAGTCGAAAGGCTGCACCAGTCGAAGCCGTCCTCGTCGAGCGCCAGCACCCGGAAGTCGTCGGGACTGAGTTGAAGCTGAGTCTCAGGCGCCTTCGCCACTGCGTCGCTATTGGGCTCTGCGCCGTGCTGTAGGAGTGCCTTCCAGCGGCCCATGTCCTCTTCCAGGCTGAGGCTCTTGTCACCCATTCCGCCGAAGTCGCGGATCAGTACCCGTGCCACGTAGAGCTGGATGTGGGTCAACTCCTTGCGCCACAGCGACGTGACGATGTCCTCGTTTCCTTCGACCTCGATGCTGAGGATGTGCAGCAGCTCGCGCAGTTGGCGGCTGTCGATGCCGGGAAGGAAGACGATCTGCCGGGCGCCCTCTTCGAACAGGGTGAACCACTGGCGTGCAAACTCTCCGTCGGACGGCGGTGCCTCTCCCTCCAGGAAGGGCCCGTAGGGGCTGAGGTTGATTGCTACCTGCTGGAGTTCAGTTGCCAGTGCGGCGTGGCTGGCGAGCTCGTTGACGTGGGACTCGTACTGGGTGCCCCGTGCTTCGTACAGCCGGTAGGAGCGGAGCACCTTTTCCAAGCTGAGGATCAGCTTCCTCTGCGTCGCGAGGGTGTCGATCGTCGGGTCGGTTCCCTTGGGCTGTTGCTTGGTCTCCATCGTCGCGATGCCTGCTACTCCAGGGTCGGCTGTGCGCTCTCTTGACGTCCTCTGGGTCTTCCTGGCTCGCGCCATCGAGCCGACCCGCGCGTGTGAGCGAAGTGCATCCTACCAGTCCGCTCCCGTCGTGTTGGAAGGTCGTGGGGATCGTAGGGTCGGCAGGGTCTCGCTACTTGCGCCAGACCTGCAACTGCGAGCGCCATAGATCGGTGCGCTTGCTGTAATCCTGTCGAGTCAATGTCTTCTCGAGGTAGGCGTACAGGATGATGAAGAAGTAGCGTGAACCCATCTCGCGGATGTGGAACTTGGACTCGCCCGTGCTGCGGTTGGTCCAGCGGTTGGGGACGATCGCGTACGAGTAGCCCCGAGCCATGGCCTTGAGCGGCAGTTCCACGGTCAGGTTGAAGTGGTGGGCCATGAGCGGCTGGATCCCGGCGATGACAGAACGCCGGTACAGCTTGAAGGCGTTGGTTACGTCGTTGTAGCGGGTCACGAACAGGGCCTGGATGAACCAGTTGCCGAGTCGATTCAGCATCATCTTGGGCAGCGGGTAGTCGATGAGCTCGCCGCCTGTGTCGAAACGCGAGCCGAACACGCAGTCGTAACCCTCTTCCAGCTTGCGGTAGAAGCGGACGAGGTCGGCGGGGTCGTCGGAGTTGTCGGCCATGTAGGTGGCGACCGCGTCGCCGCGAAACTCAGCGAGGCCGAGGCGTACGGCAAAGCCGAACCCGTTGGGCGGCTCGTTGTTGACGTAGCGGACGGCGGGCAACTCCTCGGAGAGACGCGCCAGGATGGCCTCGGTGTCGTCCCCGCTGTTGTCGTTGACGACCAGGATCTCGTGCTCGATGCTCTCGGCTTGCAGGGTCTCGGTGAGGCTGCGCAGGGTGCCTTCGATGTGGCCGGCCTCGTTGTGGGCTGGGATGACCACCGACAACATCCCTTCGCGGCCAGCGCGTTCCCAGTCCGCCAGGGACTGCACCTCCCAGTGCGCGCTCAAGCCGACTCCGAGGTGGAGCTCATGCGTTCGCTGAGCCCTTCATGGATCTCGGCGAAGATAGCGTCGATGTCATAGCTCAGCGACCATCGCGGGTAGTCGCCCTGGAAGGCACGAAGATCGCTGATGTACCAGATGTGGTCACCCATTCGATTCGTTTCGTCGTAGCTCCAGTCCAGGGTGCGACCCACCAGTTGCTCGGTCTTGGCAATTGCTTCCAGCATTGAGCAGTTGGAATGGCGGCCGCCGCCGATGTTGTAGACGGCACCTGGCCGAGGTGCCTGGAAGTAGTGCCAGAACGCTTCGACCAGGTCGCTGCTGTGGATGTTGTCGCGCACCTGTTTGGCCTGGTAGCCGAACACCTTGTACGGGCGGCCCGTCATCCCGCACTGCACCAGGTAGGCGAGAAAGCCATGCAGCTGAGTCCCCGAGTGTCCGGGCCCGGTGAGACAGCCCCCCCGGAAGGACACCGTGTTCATACCGAAGTAGCGGCCGTATTCCTGCACCAGCACGTCGGCTGCAACCTTGCTGGCTCCCATGAGGCTGTGCAGGCTGGCGTCGATGCTCATGGTCTCGGGGATGCCGTGGACCGCGTAGGGATGCTCCGGGTCCAGCTCCCAGCGACTCTCCTGTTCGATGAGAGGCAGTCGGTTGGGGCTGTCGCCGTACACCTTGTTGCTGCTGGTGAAGATGAAGGCGGCTTCGGGGCTGTGCTGTCGGCACAACTCCAACAGGTTGAGCGTACCGGTGGCATTGATGGAAAAGTCGACGTGTGGGTCTCGCGCAGCCCAGTCGTGGGATGGCTGGGCTGCCGTGTGTACGACCACGGCGATGTCCCGTCCGTAACGGCGCCAGACGGCCTCCAGGGCCTCGCGGTCACGGATGTCGGCGTCGATGTGGCTGTAGCCGGGCAGGGTGCGTTGCAACTCGGCTCGGCTCCAGGCAGTGCTGGCTTCGGGCCCGAACAGGGTGCCGCGCATGTCGTTGTCGATGCCGACGACCTCGAGGCCTCGGGCCTCGAACTGGCGCGCAGTCTCGGCCCCGATGAGGCCTGCGGATCCGGTGATCAGGGCAATGGACATCGACTCACATCTCTCTGCTCGGTGCCCCGCCGAGGGCTTGCCGCGCTGCGCTAGGATGGGGAGTGTAACAGCCGGTCGATTGCGCACGATCTGCGGGCTGATAAACCACTTCTCCGAGTCGAGATGACTGAGCCCTCAGAGTCGGGATCCCATCGCTGGCTGGCGGCAGTCCTGCTGCTGGTTGTTCTGGCCTACCTGCCGACCTTTTCTGCCGCTTGGGTATGGGACGATCACCGCGTCCTGGAGGACAACCCGACGCTTGGCCAATTGGACGTGCTGCTGGTGTCCTATGTCTACGGTGGTGGGGCCGGCTCCGAGGGCTGCTGCAACTACCGGCCCGCGATGATGCTCAGCCATGCGTTGGCGCAGGGCCTCTGGCAGGGCCCCACCTCGGAGCGCCTGCTCAGCCTGCTGGTTCACCTGCTCGCGGTGGTCCTGGTCGTCACAATCGCTCTCCGTCTGGGCGCCTCGTGGTGGTGGGCTCTGTTCGCCGGCGCCCTGCTCGGCGTGCACACGGGGGCGTCGGAGGCGGTTCTGTGGCCCAACGCTCGCTCTGACCTGCTTGCTTCCAGCCTGTTTCTTGCCGCCTGGTGGGCCTGGAGCCACGAACGGGAGTTGCTGGCTGGAGTCCTGCTCGGCCTCGGCCCGTTCTTCAAAGAGTCGTTGCTGGTGGTGCCCCTGGTGGCGCTTGTCCTGCTCCTCGGGCGGCGCCAGGTCCGTTGGCGCCTGTTGCTGCCTTTGTTGCTGGGCCTGGTGAGCTACCTGGCCTTGCGCGAGGGCCTGGACATGCAGGTTCCTTTCGGTGCCGCCTCCAGCGACCCGCTGGGCGCGCTGGGCGCGGCTGCGGTGCGGGGCCTCGAACTGGCGATCGTGCCGTCCTCTGTCGATGCATTGCCCATCTACACGTCGCGACCGGTGCTCGGTGGACTGGTGGTTGTCTTTGGGCTGGCGGCGGTGGTGACCAGCTTCGGACGGCCGACGGTGGCGGGGATCTGTGCTGCCCTGCTGGTGCTTGTGCCCAACGCGGCGGCTTCCGCTCAGAACGGGGTCCTCGGCGATCGCTACTTTCACCTCGTCCTGGCTGCCCTCGCTGTGGGCCTCGCTGTGCTCGGTGGCAGGCGCCGCCTGCACCCGCTGGTCTGGGCTATTCCGCTGCTACTGGCAACCATGACCTTCGTGCGTGCCGGTGACTGGCAGAGCGATGAGCGGCTCTTTGGGCATTCCATGGCTAGCGATCCGGACAATCCTTTTGCCGCCTTCCATGTCGCCTATGATCTGCACACCCGCAAGGGTGACTGCGTCGCTGCCATTCCCCTGTACGAGGTGGGGATGTCGGTAGATGCCAGGGCCGGGACCAATCTGCTCGCCTGCCTGCTCAGGCTGGGCCTGGTCGACGAGGCCCTGGCGCGGGGGCCGTCGATCGTCGAGTCATCGCCCGACAACCCGGGACCGCCGGCGAACCTGGCCCGTGCGGCTCTGCTTGCCGGCCGGCTCGACGTGGCCGAGCGTTGGGCCCTCGAAGCGTGCCAGCGCGGTCGCGGTCGCTCGGCGCACTTCGTGCTGTTGGGCGACATCCTGGCGGCTCGGGGGCGAGCTGACGATGCAGCCGTCGCCTATCGCCGTGCCCTCGAGATCAACCCCGCGAACACAGAAGCACGCCTCGGGCTGGACCACACAGGCGGCCCCGATCTGAGATAATCCCGCTTCACCTGCAGGACCGGTCCTGCCATTGCGGAGGCGAACATGGATGAACAGTTGACCGTTTCCTGTCCGCGCGGCCACGGCCCGCTGGCGGCCCTGGCGCCCGAGACCCTGGACGGTGTTCGGCGCACGGTCGGCTTCTGTGCGGTCTGCGGTGGGATGTGGGTTCCCCACGACCTGGTGCAGAGCATGCTGCCGGAGAAGGTGCGAGTGGACCTTGTGTGGGCCGAGGTCGATGAGCCCTGCATCGAGTGCTCCTGTGGCCGCTTCCCCGGGCAGATGACCTTCCGCAGCCAACAGATTGGCGACGTGGAGATCGATCGCTGCGATGAATGCGTGTGTCTGTGGCTTGACGGTGGTGAGATCGAAGACCTCGGTGGTAGCGGAATCGGCGATTTTACTGACGAGTCGTTTGCTGTCGGCGCGGGGGTCGTGACGACCTTCGGCATGGGCGCCGATCCCGGCGACCGGGTCGAGCAGCGCTCGCTGTCAGGCGCCGAGGTACAGATCAGCTACGACGACGAACCGAAACCGGGGGATCCAACCAGCTTCAGTTGGCGAGGCGAGCTGGCCGACAGTGCCCTCCGGGGTACGGTCGGCAAAGAAACTGCGGCGACGCGGTTGCTGCGGAAGTTGGGGGTATCTGACATCGAGGTCGGGGACGCCGAGTTCGATGCTGAGTTCCACGTCATCTCCTCGGATGAGCAGCCGATGCGCAGCTGGATCGAGCGTCCGGAGGTTCGCGAGGCCTTGTGGGCGGTGCGCAAGCGCGCCGCCGCCATCGTCAGCATCTGGCGCGGGGGCTTCGAGGTGACCGGTTGGCTGCCCGACAGCGCGACCGTTCCCGACTCGGAGCTGGAGTCGGCCTGCGAGATTTTGTACCGCTCTGTTGGCTAGAGGGCTTTTCAGCGGCGCGTGACGTAGACCTCTTCGAGCGCCATGGTGACAGCGTGCATCTGGTGCTGGGTTACGTCGATGCGGAGCTGGTGCGACACGTCCTTCTTCACGGCTGCGCCGCTCGGCTTGCGAGCGTTCATCACGCCGCCCTGGGCCATGGGGTCTTCAGTGCCCTTGCTGACCAGGAACTTGTTCTTGCCCGATAGCGGTCCGCCGATCTGCCAGGTGCTCAGCTTGTGGAGCGAGCGGTCCAGGGTGTACAGCAGGTCGGTCTGGGCAGGGATGTCGCCGCGCATGTTGGCGATGCGCCAGGCGCTGATCAGCCCTTCCACTGCGTAGGCGTGGTTGCGGCGTCGGCTGAGAGTGGAGTGGGTATGAGTCATCCACCAGCCCAGTGAAATGGCGACGTCACCGAACAACTCTTTGTCCTTCCAGCCCGCCTGGTAGTACTCGACGAAGGCCATGCTTCCCCACTGGAAGAATCCCTTGGTCTGCTTGGAGTCCCGGTCTTTCGGCCAGGCGCCTGTGGTGTAGGTCTCGGCCATGGCGCGGGCGGCCCTCTCGATGGTCGAGACCAGCTCCTTGCGGCCGAGCTGATTGCCGGCCTTGGTCAGCGCAAGCAGGGATTCGCCGTCGTAGTAAGGGCTGGCACGCGTTGAGCGCTTGGCCCTTTTGTGGTGGTAGTCGCGGGCGATGTGACCGTCGGGCAACTGCAGCCACTGCAGGAATGCCAGGTAGCCGTCGAGCTTCTGGTTCAGCTCGGTGCGGTAGGCCTTGTCCATGGGCGCGTCGGCCTTGAGGTACTCGATGATGGCGAGGGCAACCAGCGCCACGCTGCCCGAGTGGATCGTGGGGTCGCCGGGGTAGCGCATAGACAGCGTGCCTGCGGCGGGGCCGGGGATGGTGTTGCGAAACCAGAACTGCAGGCCCTTGTCGAGGGCTGCTTTGGTCGCCTCGTCGGGCTTGTAGCGGTAGCAGGTGCCGATGCCCCACAGCGAGCCTGCCTGGCGCACCTGGTGGTCGTCCTCGACCCAGGTGCCGTTGAGCCAGTCGTACATGTACCGGAAGTTGCCCTCGGGCTTTTGCCAGTTCACCAGGAAGGAAGACCCGGCCGCGTAGGCCTGTCCGAGCAGTTCCGGGTTCATCTGCAGCGTCATCGCGTCCCGCGGGTCGATGTCAGTCTTCGCGCCGTCAGGGAAGGCGGCTTTGCGGACGTTCCACACCTGGCTGTGGCGGATCTCTTTCATCGCCGTGGGGTAGTCGGTCGACAGAGTGCTGAAGTCGAGCTTGCTGAAGGGAACGGCGGGCGGGCCGGGGGCCGGTTCGGGGGTCGAACAGGCAGTCATGACCAGCAGGCTGGCGAGGAACAGGAAGACGGCTGTACAGCGGGAAGCAGGCATCGAGGACTCCGAGGTTGGGCCTGGGAAATATCCCGGATTTGAGCTGACGGCAAGAGATTCACAACGATTGCTGCCGTCGCCGTTGCCATCGTGCTCGTGCGGATCCGCTACCGTGTTGCCTGTGAGGGAGCTGTTCCTTTCCTTCGGTCTCGACCCGGCCTGGCTGGTCAAGGCTGTCTTCGAAGCCAACCTGTTGCTGTTGTTCGTAGTCTGTGTTGCCCATTCTCTGAGTACTCACGGTTGGCGGCGGACCCTGCGCGAGTTCGCCGGGGGCTTCGCTCTGACGGCTCTGGCCGAGTCCACCGGCGTGTTGTCGGGCGCCTACGTGTATCCGGGCTTCCGCTTCTATATTTTCGCCACACCTGTCGGTAATCCCGCTTCTTGGGTGGCCCTGGTCTACATCCTCATGACACTGACGGATCGGCTGTTCTTTGGCGTGCGTGCGCTGGGGGCGAGATTCTCAGTGGCGGGGTCGCAGTCGCTCTGGTTCCGCGGTTCGCTGCCAATGACCCTGGGATTGCTGGCCCTGGTCGACGCCAGCCTTGCCCTGTCCATCGATCTTGTGCTCGACCCCCTGGCGACCATCTACAACTGGTGGATCTGGGTGCCCTGCGAGCCGGCTGTGCACACCATTGGAGCTGGGGTGGTCGATCCCTACAACTTCGAGCGGCTCGCATGGATGAGCACGCCCGACAACCCGGTCGCCGATTTCTTCAGCCGATTCTTCGCGGGGGGGCTCCGCTATCCAACCCGGGTGCTGGGGATCCCGCTCATCAACTTCATCGCCTGGCTGGTGTTCGTGTTCACGTTTACCTTCCAGTTCCGCTGGGTCCAGAGTCGCGAGCGCTGGAGCGAGTGGCGACGAACCTTCGTGTTGTGGGGGCTGATCCTGGTCGACTGGCCGGTCATGTCCCTGCTGCTGATCGCACCGAACCTGTAGGAAGGCTATGCACGACCCCGACGTGTCTCCCAGAGAAAAACAAGGCCTGCGGGCCAGGCTGGGCCTGCACCTGCCGGCTCTGCTGTACGGCTGGTTCTGGCTGGGCATGTTCCTGTGCGGCTTGTTGGCGCCCGCCGACCGGGTCCTCGGGCTCGAAAGCGCCCTGGTCCGCGAAGGTTGGCACCTTAGCGTGATGGCGTGTGTGCTCGGACTCCCCGTGCTCGTGCTGTACGCCTGGCGTATGCGTGGCGATCGCCTGCCTGCCGACACCCGCGGTGTACAGTGAAGGAGGTGCGATCTCGATGAATCCGGTCACGAACTGCCTGCGGCCCCTGCTTGCCCTGGCCTCGCTGTGCCTTGCTGCGGGCTGCGCTGCCGGTGCCATCGGTGGTGCTCCGGAGCCCTCGGAGTTCGGTGAGCCCCCCCCTGGCGGCCCGCTGTTGGCCGCCGGCCTGGAGATCTCTGCGATCACCATCAGCCAGTCGGTTGCCATCGACCTGCTCCGTGACGGGGTCACCGCCGAGCAATACAGCGCTCCGCTGTTGACGGGCCGGGCAGGAATCGTGCGTGTCTTCGTCGAGCCTGCAGACGGCTGGGTGCCACGGTCGATTCGCGGCGAGTTGATCCTTCGTTCGGGGGACGACGAACGAGTCTATGAAGACGAAGAGGAACCCGAGGGAGACTCGAGCGCGGAGTCTTTCTCCAGCACCTTCGACTTCGAGTTCTCCGCTGCCGACCTGCACGCCGACACGGAGATCGCGGTGCGCCTGTGGGAAGTCGACCAGCCGGCGGAACCTGGCCCTGCTCTCGGTGATTCAGAGGATCTCAGCCGGGATGGAGCGGCCTGGCCGACGCTGGGCTCCGCACCTCTTCGGGCCACCGAGGCTGGCGGCGTGGTGCGGGTGATGCTGCTGCCGATTCAATACGAAGCCGACGGCAGCGGCCGTCTGCCCGACACCAGCGCCGAGCAAATCGCCTTCATCGAAGAGCGCCTGTTGCAGCTGTATCCTGTTCGCGAGATCGAGTTGTCGGTGGCCGCACCGCACCCCAGCGACATCGCCATGGAAGCCGATGGCACCGGCTTCAGCGACCTGTTGTCCTCGTTGCGCGACGTGCGAGAGCAGCGCGACGTGCCGTTCGAGACCTACCTGCACGCGTTGGTGTCGCCGGCGACCAACATGATGACGTTCTGTGGAGGTGCCTGCACCACGGGCATGGCGTACCGGGTGGGTGACCCGTTTAGTGGCAGCTTCAAGGTGGGCCTTGGGCTGGGCTTCGAGGGCGATGCCGTGGCGCGAATCCTGGTGCACGAGCTCGGACATCAGCACGATCGTGGCCACGCTCCCTGTGGCAACGTGGGCAATCCCGATCTCGACTTCCCCTACGACAATGGCGGCATCGGTGTTGACGGTTGGGACAGTCTGGGTGGCGAGCGACTGGCGGCCGAGGACTACGCAGATTTTATGAGTTACTGCCCCGATCGGTGGGTGAGCGACTACACCTGGCGGGCACTGCACCAGAGAATGCTGGCAGTAGAGGGTCTGCGCAGCAGCCGAGAGACTTTGCCCCGGAGCACTTTTTTCAGCTTTGCAGTCGACGGCCTCGGCGGCATCCGCTTCGAGCGCCGAGAGCAGCTTCGTTTCCGGCCCACGGGTCCACAGTGGCCGGTGCAGTTACTCGATGACAGGGGACTGGTTGTGGCTATGGCCGAGGCCAGTTTTGTAGCCTTTGCGGACCTGCCGGGGGGGACCCTGGTGCTGCCGGATCCGGGCAAGGATGTCGCCTCGGTGCGGGTAGGTGGCGGCGCGCCGATTGCGCTTCGTCCTGCGGCTACTCCTGCACCACTGCCATGAACATGTCTGCTATCACCTGGTGGCCGACCGGGTTGGGGTGGACACAGGTGAGGTCGAACCACAACTCTGTGTCAGGCCCCCGGTAGCAGCGCGCGTTCGGGTCATCGCGGCGGTAGCCGTGGCCGCAGAAGTGCTCGAGCATCCAGATCATGTCGCTGCCGGTCTCGACTGCGATGCGCATGTACTGCTCCATCGCCCAGACGATCATGTCTTCCTGGGCGGTGGGGTCTTCCCATGAGTCACCCTCGAAGCCACCGAGGCCGGCGGCCGGGCAGGATGCGACGTCACCGGTGGCATCGGTGAACTCGTAGTTGTTTGCGAAGATCACGAACACGCCATTCGGGAAGCGCCCGGGTGCCTTGATCCACTGCACCGCCTCTTCGATGTCCGCCACCCACTGCTCCACCCGCAACCACAGCTCTGCGGTGCTGGCGCCGGCTGAGCCGTCCCGGGTCAGGGCGGCGATGTCGTTGCCCCCCATGGTCATGATGACCAGAGTGCGCTTACTGCGTTCGGGCTCGGGCAGACAATTCAGCAACTGGTCATCGTCTCGCATCAGGTCGTCCGCACGCGCTCCCCACTCCGCGCAACTGGCGAAGTCTCCGCTGCCCAGAAAGGGCCCGAGAGCCACTCCGTTGAGAGGGTCATAGGCCGGCCAGGGCAGGCCCGGAACGCCGAGGTTGAACTCTGTGGCCAGCGCTTCGGTCAGGCGCGACCGGTAGAACTCGGCGCTGAGGGTCGGCGGGCTACCGACGGTGACCGAGTCGCCGACAAAGACCACCCGTTCGACACCGCTGATGTCCTGGTGGTCCGTGCCCAGACAGTGACTGCCGGGGATGGGCGCGAACTGCTCGTAGTCGGGGCCTGGAGTATTGGCGTCGAAGATCTCTGGGAAGCACAACTCGGCCAGAGACTGGGGCCCCGGCGAGCTTCCCTCGTCCTGGTTGCTGTCGTCCTCGTCTTGGTTGCTGTCGTCTTTCCCATCAGCACTGTCGCCGCCTGTCTGGGGCTCGTCATCGTCATGGGGGCTGTCGGAGTTGCTGGTTGCGCCGGTTGCGACTTCGTCGTCAGCTGGGGCGGCGCTGTCCGGCTGGCCGGAGCCAGCTTCCGGTCCGCCCGGGCTGCCGCCATCGGAGCAGCCGCCGAGCAACATGCACAGGAGGAGCGAGGGAAGAATGACAAGAAGGTGCTGCGAAGAGTTCATATGGGAGCAAGGTATACAGAATGTATACATGCGATGCAAAGCCTTTCTCCTGTGTGGTGGACGCGCCTGCGCGTCTCGGCTGCAGGGCGTCGAACCGAGTCACTTGCTGTGCCGTGTTGTCCGGTTCGGGGTAGCATCGGGCGGTCTACGCCGGTGCTGATCCGTGCGTGTGGCCCATGGGAGGACCTGTCTGTCATGTTGAAAAAGGCCTGTGCATTTGCCTGGCTGGTCGTGTTCGCAGTGGTGCTGACGTCGTGTGCCGCGAATGACGAGCCCCGACTCACGTCTTCAGTTGCGAGCATCGACTTCGGTGTTGTCGCCCTGGCGGAGCAGAGCAGTGGCAGCTTCAGCCTGAACAACGAATCGGTCGGTAGCATCACCGTGCTGGAGCCCGTGCTCTCGGGTCCGCGGGCACAGTTCTTCTCGCTCGCGAACGAGGCATGGCCGCTCGATATTGCGGCCGGTGAATCGTTCCTGGTGGAGTTGCTGTATGCCCCTCTCGAGGTAGGAGACCACGGTGCGGTCGTGACGGTGCCGGCGACCTACGCGGGCAGGGCGTCGGGTGGTGATGCCGCGTCCTGGGAACCGGTGCTGGTCGTGCTCCAGGGGACCGGTGCCAGCGATGGTGACGACGACGATTCTTCGGGTGACGACGATTCTTCGGGTGACGACGATTCTTCGGGTGATGACGACACGGCGGGCGACGACGACTCGGCCGGCGACGACGACACGGCCGGCGATGATGACAGCGAAGAGTGCATCGACCTGGACTCGGACAACTGGTGCGCGGGGGAGGACTGCGACGACCTCGATGCGCAGAGCCACCCCGGCGCGGTCGAGGTCTGTGATGGCGCTGACAACGACTGTGACGGGCAGGTCGATGTGAACGCCGTGGATGGCTCCAGCTGGTATGCGGACACCGACGGCGACGGCTACGGCGGCAGCCAGTTTCTGGTCGAGGCCTGTAGCGCTCCTGTCGGCTATGTCGACAACAGCCTGGATTGCGACGACCTCGATGCCGGGACCTATCCCGCAGCGCCGGAGCTGTGTGACGGTGCGGACAACGACTGCGACAGTTCCGTCGACGAGGAGGTGCTGTCCAGTTGGTTCGCTGATGCCGATGGCGATGGCTACGGTGATCCCGGTGCGCCCCTGAGCGCCTGTGTTCAGCCGAGTGGTTCCAGCATCAATGATGACGACTGCAACGACCAGGCGGCCGGAATCAACCCGGCGGCGCTGGAAGTGTGTGATGGGGTCGACAACGACTGCGACGGCAGCCCCGACGACGGGGCAGTCGACGCCACCAGCTGGTATCCCGACGGCGACGGTGACGGCTACGGAGATCCGGCGGGCCCTGCAGTGCAGGCATGTGGTGCTGTTGCCGGACATGCTGACAACCACAGCGACTGTGACGACAGCGACGCCGCCAGCTATCCCGGGGCGAGCGAGTTGTGCGATGGCGTCGACAACGACTGCGACGGCCAGCTGTCGTCGGCCGAGACCGATGACGATGGCGACGGTGTCAGCGAGTGCGCCGGCGATTGCAACGACACCGACGGCGGCAACTTTCCGGGCAATGTCGAGGTCTGTGACGGCGCCGACAACAACTGTGACAGCGTCATCGACGAGGGAGTCCTGGTTACCTGGTATGCCGACAGTGACGGCGATGGCTACGGCGAGCTCGGCAGTAGCCTGCAGGCCTGCAACCTGCCCCCCGGCTATACCGCCAACAGCGGGGACTGCGACGATGGCACTGCCACCACGAATCCAGGCTCATTCGAGGTCTGTGACGGTGTGGACAACGATTGTGACGGCAATACCGATGACGCCTCTGCGCTCAATTCGTCTACCTGGTACATCGACGCAGATGGCGACAGCTACGGCAGCATCGCGACCCAGCAGGAGTCCTGTGACCAGCCTGCGGGCTACGTCCTCAATGCGCAGGATTGCGACGATGCGCTGGTCGGCATCAACCCCGGCGAGACCGAGCTCTGCGACGGGGTCGACAATGACTGCGATGGCACGACCGATGTCGGAGCAGCCAACCAGGTGCAGTACTTCGAGGATGCCGACAACGACGGCCAGGGTGACGCCCTGGGCGTAGCCACCAGCGCCTGCACGCCACCGACTGGCTTCGTTACCAACAGCGACGATTGCAATGATCTCGAAGCGACGATCTACCAGGGTGCGCCTGAGATCTGTGACGGGCTGGACAACGACTGCGACACCAGCATCGATGATGGCGTGCTCGGCATTGGCCCGCAGTGTGCTGCCGCCGCCTGTCTCGAGATCAAGCAGGCCTCTCCCACGGCAGCAGATGGTAGCTACTGGATCGATCCGGACGGCGACACGACTGCAGTGGAGGTGTACTGCGACATGGGCACCGATGGTGGCGGCTGGACCATGGCGGGCTACTCGTATGTCGGAGCCACCAATACCTCCAGCAGCAACCACAACTTCCGTAGCCTCAAGTGCGGAGGGGGCAGCTACAACCCGACCAATCGCGGCCAGTCCTCGGCTGCGATCCCGTCCGTCGAACTCGCGCAGGCATCCACTGAGATCGCCTTCAGCATGACCACCGGAAGCTCTGTGAGTACCGGCGCTATGGATGCCTACGGACTGGCATGGAAATTTGCCATCCCCGATCCCAGTGCCGTGCACTTCAACAACCACAGCTACCTGGGTCCGGGCTTCAACACGTCGGTCAGCGGTGCGGGGCCCTGCGTCGCAGTCACCGTGCAGGGCATCGTCGGTGACTCCTTCGTGGGTACCAAGTACACGCTGAGGCATGTACTGGGCACCACCTGGACCGACACCTACCCCAGCGGCTACGGGGTGGCCAATACGACTACTTGTTACAACCACGTCGGCGGGCCCTTTGTGACCTCGATTCACACCGGGGAGAGTAACTACAACATCGGTTCCACCGTATCGGAGTGCGACATCTCCGATGGGTCACTCACCTACACCCACTTAGGGAACTACCACGCCAACTCCACCGGGCAGACAGGCTCGGCGGCCATCTGGCTGCGCTGAGTCTGTGGGCGCGGGGCTCAGCCCCGGTCAACGTACCGAGAAGGTCTGCTGCTCGTAGCCGAAGGAGACTCCGCCTCCCGTGAACACCATCAGGTGGACGGACACGGGCAGGATCTCGTCGGCAGTCAGCGCCCAGTCGGAGCTGCTGAGGCCGGTGTCGCCTGCGATGTCGGAATGCTCGGCAGCGCTTGACCAGAGGTAGAAGCCGGTCTCGCTGCCCGACGAGGGCCAACTGCCCCCACCGCAGTCGCCGCCATTGCCGGGAGTCAGCAGGCGCCAGTGGCCATCGGCTGCGGCGATGTAGACCTCGAGCCCGCCGCCGCCGCCGTCTTGCCAGTTGCCGCCGTCGTTGTCGCCGATGGTCGCTACCATGCGGCTCTCTGGGTGCAGTTCGGTGACATGGCTACGAAGCGCCTGGGTTACGTCGGAGCTCAGCACCTCGCCGGTCTCGGGGTCCCGGTAGCGCAGCGTAGCCTCGTGGGCGAAGTTGCCATCGGCCACCAGGTCTTCTGGCAGGTCGTCTTCGGTGCGCCCCTGGTAGAAGCTGGCGGCGTCGTCGTCGCACTTGAGCCAGGGATTGCCGATGCTGTTGCTGGCGACCAGCACGCCGTCGTTGTCGTCGATCTGCAGCCGGATCCAGCCGCCCCCCTCGCTGCTCATGTCGCAAGACACCTGGAACGCTCGTTGCCCCCCGGCATCGATCCAGTACCTGCCGTCGCTGGCATCGGCATGGCGGCTCAGCACGTCGGCGCAGTCCACCGCCGGACAGTCCGCTGTGCCCCCGGCCTGCGCTGCGCTGCCGTCTCTGCTGCCGTCGCAGTCGGCATCGGCCGTCTCGCAGAACGGCGGGGCTCCGGGGTACACGAGTGGATCTTCGTCGTTGCAGTCGATGCAGTTGGGAGATCCGTCGCCGTCGAAGTCCCAGCCTTCCTGGTCGGCCCAGGTCTCGGCATCGCAGTCGTCGTCGCTGCCGTTGCACAGCTCGGTGGCGCCGGGGTAGCGCTGTGGGTTGTCGTCGTCACAGTCGAGCTCGCCGCGATAGCCGTCGCCATCCCGGTCGAGTGCGCCGCAGCCAGCACACAGCAGCGCGGCTGCCAGCACGGCAAGTCGGTGATGGATTCTGTAGGGCTTCGTGCCGCTCATGCCGCGCTATCGTACCCTGACGGCTCGAGGTCCTCCCATGCGCTACGCACCAATCCTGCTTGTTCTTGCCCTCGGCGCCGTCGCCATCACTGTGGGCTGCTCTGCGCAATCGGCTCTTTCCTGCGGCGACGAGGCGGCACGGTCGGCCTGTCTCTCGGCAACTCAGAGCGAGGAATATTACATCGAGCAGGGGCACCTGTACTTCAACACCATGGACTACAACGAGGACCGCGATGTCGTGCCGCCGTACTCACCCCTGGTGGCTCGCTGGGAGTGGCCGCCCTGGCTGAAGCTGACCGCCTTTGGCTACGACAACATCCTGGCGGCCGACACCTTGCTGCGGTTGTACCCATCGATTGTTCCCGAGCGTGACTGCAGAGCCTTCCCAGTGCAGCCCTTTGCGCGCTGCCGGGTGACCTTTTATTACGACGACCATGGCGGACTGGGCTGCCCCATCTACGAAGAGTTCACCTTCAACGATGCGGGCGAGATCACCTTTATCGAGGCCTGGTCCGATCAGCCGGGCATGCTGCCCATGCAGGACTCAGACCCCTGGGCCCAGGGCGAGGAGGTCAGCAGGCTTTCCTCGCGGGTCCCCGGTCTTGGCAACGCGCAGGGCCTGCTTGACCTGGACAGCGAGGCGATGTCGCAAGCTGCCGCGCAAGATGCCGACATTGCGGACTTTGTGACCCGCGCCAACCATTGGTTCGAGACATGGTCCGAGGAACTCGATGCCGCCGGCGACGACATCTGGCCGCTGGGCTGCGGCTGGTAGCAAAG
The DNA here is from genome assembly GCA_964490445.1 of uncultured Rickettsiales bacterium. GTDB lineage: Bacteria > Myxococcota_A > UBA796 > UBA9615 > UBA9615 > UBA6601. Next base: position 27,731 of record CAZBDA010000061.1, read on the forward strand.
GAGCGTTCTCAGCGCGCCGAGTCGTCGTCTCCTGGGGCCGGGTCTGGGGAATCCTCTACGCTCTGCTCTGCCTGTTCGTGGAATTGGCGCGGAGAGGGGGAGATGGCCAACAGGCAGATGCCGAAGAGGAGCATCGCCGCGGCGATCACCGCGACCGCCTGGCGCAGGGGAGCTCGACCCCGGCCTGCCGCTGCGAGGATTTCCAGCGCGCCCGGATCGTTCAATGGCCCGGCAGCCTGCAGGCGTCGCAGCCGTGGTGCGATGAACAGCTCAGCTATGGCCACCGCATACAGGGGGCAGGTCAGCAAGACCGCGACGCCCTTGCCCACCTTGTCCGGGTTGTCGAGTGCGCTCAACACATGAATGAGGCCAATGAGTACGCCGAGGGTTCCCAGGGCGTAGACGAGGGTCCTGGCGCTGCGTAGGACGAGTTCGTGCCCTGCCCGCTGCGTTGCTGTGCAGCTTTCCGGCGAGTAGCCGGCCAGGAAGGCGCGATGGTGGCCTCCCAGACCGTGAAATGCCGCGTTGATCGGCGCAAAGGCCAGCAGGATCAACAGGGCAGCTGGCTGCAGGAGATCCGTCGCGTTGCCCGCGAAGGCCGCGGCGAGCCCGGCCACCGAGACGATGACCAGCAACACCAGCAGGTCGGTGAGCATCGCTCGTCTACCGATGCCGGGCTCCGGGCTCTGCTCTGCTTCCGCCCTGGCCAGGCTGGACCTCGCGATTCGGTCGATCCAGGGGGCCAGGCACAGCTCAGCCAGGGTGACTGCGTACAGCATCGAGAGCAGGCCGAGCGCGATCGCAGGCCCTAGCTCGCTGGGGGCATCCATGGCGCCCACTTCCTGGACGAGGCCGATGCCGAAGCCGAGGCTGCCCATCGTGATGCACAGCATGCGCAGTTCGGAGACCCTCTTCAATTGCCCGGCCGGCTCGCTGTGACGCAGCTCGGTCCGCTGTAGGACCACGGCGAGTGTCAGGGCCCCCAGAATGCACAGAACGGCCGCTCGGCTCTGTACCAGCCACACCATGATGCCGCCCTCGTAGATGTGTGCGGCCAGCACCATGGACACACCCAGTGCGAACAAGGCAACGCGTCCTATCTGCGACATAGCTCCTCCGGCGGGGCCGCAGCGCCACGTCGTGGACGTCTGCGCGGTCGGGTCTGCAAGCCCGGCAGTTCAGCGCTAGCTTCGTCGGGCCAGAACAGCCTACTTCGACGACGGCGAAATTCTCAGCGGAATTTAGTCGCCGCCGAGATCGCGATGCGCTCCGCTTTCGACAGCTTGTCGGCTTTGCACGATATGATTGCCAGCGATGCTCACCGATTCCATCGCGGCCATCGAGGAGTTGATGGCCGGTTTCACGACCGCCGATGAAGAGCTGGTCGTCGAGCGGGTCCTGGAGCAGCGCCGGGACTGGAAGTTCGTTCTGCCCGTGGGCTCGGTGGTCGGATTGCTCGAGCCGCTGGCGGCGCACTACCGGGTACTGCTTGCTGCGGATCAGCGCCTGGCTCGCTACGAGAATCACTACTTCGACACGCTGAACAGGCACTGCTACCGGGAGCATCATCGCGGCCGGGGCAGGCGCGACAAGGTGCGGGTGCGCTCGTACCTCGACCGCGAGCTCAGCGTCCTCGAGATCAAGTCGCGTAACCCGCGCAGATTGACCAGCAAGCGCCGGCTGCAGCGCTCGTTTGGCGAGCTGAGCATCAGCGATCCGGCGGCGCAGCAGTTCATTGCAGAGCACTCGAGCCTGCAGCCAGCGCAGCTACAGCCCAGCTTGAGCAACTCCTTTCGGCGCATCACGCTGCTGGGCCTCGACAGCCCGGAGCGCCTCACCCTGGACCTGGGAATCTGTTTCAAACAGGGCGAGTCCGAGCGACGCTTGCGCTCGGTGGCAGTGGCCGAGGTCAAGAGTGCCTGCGGTCGCAACGCCACGCCGGCGCTGGCACATTTTCGAAGGGCGAGGCTGCGTCCCCAGGGCTTTAGCAAGTACTGTGTGGGCACTGCCCTGTTGAACGAGGGCTTGCGGGCCAACCGCTTCCTGTCGATTCTGCGCCAGGTGGCAAGGCTCGAGGAGGCTGCATGAGCGCGCTGCCCGCAGAGCTTGTCGACCTCGCCATACGCCTGGCTGCAGATCTCGTCTGCATGACGATCCTGGTGCGGGGGATCTACCTTCGCTACCACGCGGCCGCCGAGTTCGCGTTCGCGCACATGATGCTCAACCTGGTGACCTTCGCCCTGGTCTGGCTGATGCACGGCGCAGAGTTCGGCGTCGGTGTCGGCCTGGGGCTGTTCGCGATCTTCGGGATCCTGCGTTACCGCACCCAGGCGCTGAAGATCGTCGACCTGACCTACCTGTTCATGGCGATTGGCCTGGCGCTCATCAACGGCCTCCAGAGCGAGACCATTCATCTCGGTGAGATCGTGCTCCTCGACCTGGTTGTCCTGGCGCTGCCAGCCTTCATGGAGTGGCGGGCGGCTGCGGCGCGTGAGCAGACGGTGAACGTCATCTACGATCGCGTCGACCTGCTCCCCCCGGCGCAGCGCGCCGAGTTGCTCGAGGACCTGCGGCTCCGGCTCGGACTCGAATGCGTGAAGATCTCGGTGGGCGAGGTGGCCCTGCTGCGCGAGACGGTCCGGTTGCCCCTGCTGGTGCGCCCCAAGGGACCTTGATGCGCGGGCGTCGCTCCGCCCCAGTAGCC
>CAZBDA010000062.1:0-10290 GCA_964490445.1 uncultured Rickettsiales bacterium
GTACTAGTTCGTGGTCGTTGGCTATGGCTCCAAGTTCTGTTGCGACTGCGACGAGTGCAATCTCTCGATATATCCCGGCGCACCCGAGCTTTGCGACGGCCTCGACAACGACTGCAACGGTCTTGCCGACTTCGCGGGCAACACGCTCAACGAGACGGACGCTGATGGCGACGGCTCGCCCGCCTGCGCCGACTGCGATGATGGCAATGTCTCGATATTTCCCGGCAACACCGAGCTGTGTGACGGCGTCGACAATGACTGCGACACGCTCAGCTTTGCCGACCCGGCCGGAGAAGTGGACGCCGATTCCGACGGTTCGTTGTCCTGTGTCGACTGTGACGATGCCAACCAGGCGAACTTCCCCGGCAACGTCGAGTCCTGCGACGGTCTGGACAACGACTGTGATGGCAGCGCCGGCAGCGACGAGTCCGATGGCGATGGCGACAGCTTTATCTCCTGTGCCGACTGTGATGACAGCGATGCCCTGAACTTCCCCGGCAACCTCGAGGTATGCGACGGGCAGGACAACGACTGCGACATCTCCACCAACGAGGCCAGCGATTCTGATGGCGACGGGGTCTCAGCCTGCGCTGGTGATTGCGACGACAGCAGTGCGCAGACCTTTCCGGGCAACCCACAGGAACTCTGCGACGGGCAGGACAACAACTGTGACGGCGACTTCCTGCTCGGCGAGGATGCCGACAGTGATGGCGACGGCCTGCTGGACTGCCAGGACAATGACTGTCCGCACTACGTCGATGATGACTTCGTTGGTACCTCTCTGGGTACCCAGACCTTCCCCTGGACCAGCCTGGACAGTGGCGTCAGCGGAGCTTCGGCCGCGGGATGCAACGCCATCAACGTCCAGGCCGGTACCTACACCGAGTTGCTGACCTGGCCGGCAGCGACGGACCTGCGGGTGGTGGGAGTCGACGGCGCCGCGGTGACCATTCTCAGCGCTCCGGCGCCCAGCACGCCCGGTACTGGCTCCGGGCCTGTGGTCACCATCGACGGCGGCCAGAGCAGCACTGCCCTGCTGCAGGGCTTTACCATCACCGGCGCCAACACCATCGGCAGCACACCCACCGACGGAAACGGAGGCGCGATCCTGGTGAGTGGTGCCTCACCGACCCTGCGTAGCCTCATCGTGCAGGGCAACACGGCGACTGGCAGCGGAGCCGGACTGGCTGTGTTCGGCGGCTCGCCGGTGGTAGACGACAACGTGTTCTCGGGCAATGTCGCCGGCCTGCATGGTGGCGGTCTGTACGTTAGCCAGGGGGCTCCGCTCGTCACCGACAACTTCATTGTCGGCAATACCGCAGGAGATAACGGCGGCGGCCTGATGATGGAGGACGGGTCGGCTGCTGTCTTGATCTCGGGCAACGGCTTCCAGGGCAACCATGCCCACGATGGTGCCGGCGTGTATCTCAACAATGTCGCCGGCCAGGTGATCCAGAACAGTTTCGATGAGAATGGCGATGCGGATTCCGCCAATGGAGTCGACTCGACGGACTACGGTGGGGCTGCCTTCCTTGCTGGTTCGAACGACATTCTGTTTGCCAACAACCTGGTCAATGCGAACACCGCCAACCGTGGCTCGGGCGTCTACGTGTACGCGTCCGGGCCCGAGCTCTCGCACAATGTCTTTGTCGACAACTTCTCTCCGTCTGGAGCGGATCAACCCACCGCGCTACGGGTCTGGCAGGGTCAGTACCGAAACAACATCTTCGCGTTCAACTCGGCGTATGCGATCCGGGTCGCCAGTGCCGTACAGGTTCCCTACGGCGTCTCGGGAGCGGCGATCCTGCAGCACAACGACTTCTTCGGCCAGGTGCTGGGAGACTTCGATCCCTTCACGGACTCCAATTTCGGAATCTTCGTCGACGACGACGGAACACCAGGGCCTGACTTCGACGCCGACGGCGACGGGGTGCCGGATTTCTACGATGCCCAGGCTGACGGCAACATCCTCGGCAACCCGCTGTTCACTGCCTTCAGCCAGGATGGTGATCCCCTCAACGACGATCTGACCCTCGGCTCGGGCAGTCCCTGCATTAACGCGGGCACGCCGGATGCCTCAGCCAACGATGTGGATGGCAGCAGGGCCGACATCGGCGCCTTTGGCGGGCCGTTGGGCGACTGGGCCCCCTGAGTTCGAGCGAACTCTCCTCGCCGCTAAATGGCATGCTGGGCTGGTCCCACAGGCCCAGTTCTGCTATTCCGAATGGGCTGGAATTCCTCTGGCGTTTTGAGGCTCGGGCTCGCGGGAAGCACGACTTGAGGCGGAGTTTTCATGACAGCCAACCCTGACAGCAATCCGGGCGGTCACGTCGTCGGTCTGGGTGCCACGCGACGCACAGACTCCTGGTGGCTCAGCCCCGCGCTGGTCGTGGCGTTCATTGCGACCTGCTTTGGCTATGGAACCTGGGCCGCGCTCCAGGGCAACCACTACTGGGTCGGCCCCGTCTCGGGAGAGGCCTTCGGCGGCTATCTCTCGCCGCTGTATTCCCCGGTCCTGCTGTGGGACAACGTGGCGGGCGCCGCGCCCGAGAATCACTCCTGGTTCGGCGCCTTTCCGAGCTGGTGGCCCACCACACTGCTCTCGCCCAAGTCGCCGGCGCTTCTGATTCTGATCTTCCCCGGCGCTTTCCGTTTCACCTGCTACTACTACCGCAAGGCCTACTACCGCGCCTTTGCCGCGGCGCCTCCTGGCTGCGCAGTCGAGGGCGTTCGCAAGGGCCGTTACCAGGGCGAAACCCGGCTGTTTCTGTTCCAGAACCTGCACCGCTACGCCATGTACACGGCGCTGGTGTTCAACTGCATCCTTACCTACGACGCCATCCAGAGTTTCTTCTACAACGGCAGCTTCGGTGTTGGCGTGGGCAGCATCGTGCTCACGATCAACGCGACACTGCTCGCGTTTTACACCTTTGGTTGCCACTCTCTGCGCCACCTCATCGGTGGTCGGCTCGACTGTTTTACCTGTGACGGCACTACCCGCATGGGGGGCCACGCGTGGAACTTCGGCACCTTCTTTAACGAGCGCCACATGAAGATCGCCTGGCTCAGCCTGGGTTGGGTGATGTTCACCGATGTGTATGTGCGCATGGTCTCCACGGGTCGCTGGGTTGATTTCAACACCTGGGGCGAGACGGCCGAATCCGTCGCTCGCACGGCTGGACTGTAGGAACTGGGTATGGACATCTCCGAACTGAGGACCGTAGAGCACGACGTTGTCGTCATCGGCGCCGGCGGCGCCGGCCTGCGTGCCGCCATCGAATGCTCGGCCCATGGGCTCGACACAGCGGTGGTTTGCAAGTCGCTGCTGGGCAAGGCCCACACCGTGATGGCCGAAGGCGGCATGGCCGCGGCTCTGCGAAACACCGACGAGCGCGACAACTGGGCTGTCCACTTCCGCGACACCATGCGTGGCAGCAAGTTTCTCGCCAATTGGCGCATGGCTGAGCTGCACGCCAAGCAGGCACCAGAGCGCGTGGCTGAACTCGAGGACTGGGGTGCCGTGTTCGATCGCACCAAGCGCGGGCTGATCAACCAGCGCAACTTCGGTGGCCACCGCTTCCCGCGGCTTGCCCACGTCGGCGACCGCACCGGGCTCGAGCTCATCCGCACCCTCCAGGACCACGGCATCCACCAGGGCTTCGAAGTCTACATGGAGTGCAAGGCGCTCAATCTTCTCAAGGAGGACAACACCGTCGGCGGCGTCCTCTGTCTGTGGAAGGACAGTGGCCGCTTCATGCTGATCAAGGCGAAGGCCGTGATCCTGGCCACTGGTGGTGGCGGCAAGATGTGGCGTGTTACGTCCAACTCCTGGGAGTACACAGGGGACGGTGCGGCCATGGCGTATGAGGCCGGTGCAGAACTGATGGACATCGAGTTCACCCAGTTCCATCCCACGGGCATGGTCTGGCCGCCTTCGGTGCGGGGCACACTGGTCACCGAGGGGGTGCGCGGTGAGGGTGGTCACCTTCGCAATTCCGAGGGCAAGCGCTTCATGTTCAACTACATTCCCGAGCGCTTCGCGTCGGAGACGGCTGACACCGAGGAAGAGGCGAACCGCTGGATGGGCGGCGACATGGAGGCGAGGCGTCCGCCTGAGTTGCTTACCCGCGACGTGGTGGCGCGCGCCATCTACAACGAGGTGAAGGCGGGCCGGGGCACTCCCAACGGCGGCGCATTCCTCGATATCGCGAGCAACCGACCGGCGGAGTACATCAAGAAGAAGCTTCCTTCGATGTATCACCAGTTCAAGGAGTTGGCCGAGGTCGACATCACCGCCGAGCCGATGCAGGTGGGGCCGACGCTGCACTACTTCATGGGGGGCATTCGGGTCGACGCCGATTCCCAGGAGACCACAACCGTCAAGGGTCTGTTCGCCTGTGGTGAGTGCTCCGCGGGTCTGCACGGTGCCAACCGCCTCGGTGGCAATTCGCTTTCGGACCTGATCGTTTTCGGCAAGCTGGCCGGCGACGGCGCTGCCGACTACGTGAAGGGGCTGGCTGCTGCGCCCGCCATCTCTGCTGATGATGTCTCTTCGGCGGTTCGTGAGGCCACCGAGCCCCTCAATCGCAGCGAGGGAAGCAATCCCTTCGTCCTACACGACGAACTCTGCGAGATCATGGGTGAGCACGTCGGCATCTACCGCACCGAGGAGGGACTCGGGGCCGGACTCGCTAAGCTCGAGGGCTGGCGCCAGAAGATCAAGAACACCAAGGCGCACGCCTCCTCTCAGTACAACGCCGGCTGGCACGAGGCTCTCGACCTCAAGAGCATGGCGGTGGTGAGCCAGGCGGTCGCCATGGCGGCGAAGGAACGCAAGGAAAGCCGTGGCGCACACAGTCGGGCCGACTACGAGATCGAGGACAAAGAATTCTGGGGCAAGCGCAATCTTCTGGTTCGCAAGGGCACTGACGGCCAGATGGAACTGAGTCACGCCGAGCGCCAGGACCCGAGCGAGGAACTGGCGAAGGTGGCTCTCGCGACCGTCGAGGACCTCGACGCAATGGTCGTTTCCGGGGAGGTGCAGGTCTGATGGCAAAGCGTGCATTCAAGATTTGGCGGGGCGACGACAGCGGTGGCGGCTTCGAGAGCTACGAGACGGAAATCAGCGAAGGAATGGTGGTTCTTGACGCGATTCACCAGATCCAGTCGGAGTCTGCCAACGACCTGGCGGTGCGTTGGAACTGCAAGGCCGGCAAGTGTGGATCCTGCGGTGTCGAGATCAACGGCAAGCCGAAGCTTTCCTGCATGACGAGAATGAATAGCCTTCCGGCCGAGGGCGAGGTGACGGTCCAGCCGCTCAAGACCTTCCCGGTCAAGAGGGACCTGGTCTGTGACGTCTCGTACAACTACGAGCGCAACAAGCAGATCCCGCCCCTGCAGACACGTCCTCGCGAGGCCGACGGCAGCCATCGCATGTACCAGAATGATGTCGACCGCATCCAGGAGTTCCGCAAGTGCATCGAGTGCTTCCTGTGCATGGATGTCTGCCACGTGCTGCGTGACCATGAGCAAAAAGACAGCTTTGCAGGTCCGCGCTGGCTGATTCGGCTTGCCAGCCTCGAGATGCATCCCCTGGACATCGTCGATCGCATCCCGTTGATCCGCGAGAAGTTTGGCTCCGGCATGTGCAACATTACGCGCTGTTGCACCGAGGTCTGTCCCGAGCACATCAACATCACAGACAACGGCATCATTCCGCTCAAGGAGCGGGTCGTGGATCGTTACTACGATCCCATCGCCATGCTGTTCCGTAAGCTGTTCGGCTCGAAGAGCAACAAGAGGCTGCCGGTCATCGACTCTTGAGGTGGGCCCTGCTCTTGCTGGGGACCTTGCTGGCAAGCGGCTGCGCTGCCCACCTGCAGGATCTCGAGATTCCTGCTCGCAGTGCCCGGCAAGGCGTCGATCGACAAGCCCTGGAGCGCCTGTCACCGCCTGTTCTACGGCGCTTCCTCAGCTCCCAGTTGATTCTCCAGGAGGAGGCGCCCGGCGAGGGTGAGCGCGCAGACGATCGTGCCGAGCGCGCCGCCACTTTGCTCGAAGAGGCGATTGGCCTGGCCCCGGAGCAGGCTGCGCTGTGGCGTTACCTGGCCGAGGCCTGGGCTTCCAAGCCGGATCCGCAGCGCGCCGCCAGGGCAGCCCGTCGGGCGGTCGAACTGGATGAGTCCGATCCACGCAGCCACTTTGTCCTCGGCCTGCAATTGCAGCGCCTGGGAGACTGGTCGGGGGCCGAACGGCACCTGGTCGTGGCGGTGAAGCAGGGGATCGGTGGCACTTCAGCTCATCTGCCGCACTACTACCTGTTCGAAGTGCGGCGCCGCCAGGGCAACGTCGAGTCCGCGCTCGCTACCCTGCGGGACTGGCGGGTGGCGATCCCGGAGTCTTCGGATCCACTGGTCCTTCGAGCCCGTTTGCTGTGGTCGGCCGGGCGAGGAGCGGAGGCCGGCACCGCAGCCGTGACCGCGCTGCAGGCGGAACCGCGTAGCCAGGATGCCCTGGTGGTGTTGCTGGATGCGTCACAACTGGATCTATGGTCGGCGGTGGAAGCCCTGGAACTTGTCTTGCGTTCGGACTGGTCAGTCTCGACTCTGCACCAGAAGCTGGCGACCCTGTACGAGAATATCGGTCGCTACGATCTGGCACTGGATCACCTGTTGACTCTGCGCACCCTAAGTTCCGGGAGTCCTCAGTCCTTCCAGCAGCGTGAGGCGCGCCTGCGTCTTGCGATGTTTCAGGGCGACGAAGCTCTGTCTTTGCTCGAAGACAAGATCGAGGCGGATGGAGCCATTGATGGCCAGCTCATCAGCTTGCTGGCGGAGTGCTACCTGGTCACCGGGCGGCGTGAAGAGGGCGTGGCCCGGCTCGAGGAGTTGCGTAGCCAGTACGCCTCGGTAGACGCTGAGATCGACCATGGCCTGGCGCAGCTCAAGCCTGCTGCGAATGAGGAAGCATCTTCTGGCTACGATTCTGTGGGTAGCTCCGAGTCCATTGTCGAGGCACTGGCTCTACTCGAGGAGCGGCAGCGAAGCCAGAGTACTCCTCGTACAGGTGAGGAGTACGAGCAGTGGGCTCTACTCGAGCAGCAGCGGACCAACCTCCAGGTGCGGCTGTCCTTTGCCAGGCGCGCCGAGGGGGATCGGAATGGCAGCGAGGCGATCCTGACCGAAGTGGTCGCCCGGCACCCGCGGCTGGTTGGTGCTCTGAACGCCCTTGCCTACCTGTGGGCCGAGGATGGCCGCCGGCTCGACGAGGCGCTCGAAATGCAGCAGCGGGCCCTGGAGCAGCGGCCGTTCTCCGGTGCCTTGCAGGACACCTTGGGCTGGATCCTCTACCGGATGGGCCGCACTGAAGAGGCTCTCGTCATCCTCGAGCTTGCCAATCGCTACCTGCCCGACAACTTCGAGGTACTCGAGCACCTGGGCGATGCCCTGTTCAGCCTTGGCAGGGAGGACGAAGCTCGAAGGTACTATGGTGATGCCGCGCGCCTTCTGCCGAGCAGCGGCTACGACGACGTGCGGGCACGGCTGGGCGGCAAGACGGGCCAACTTTGAGGACAGCTCAGTCTTCGGGAACACCCCAGGTGACCTTGTGGCTCGCCACGACCACCGCTGGCTGTGCGGCGGCCCCCTCCAGGTAGGGCGGGGGAGCGAGCAGGCGCCCCACCTCCTCGATCTGTGAGTTGGAGGGAAAGTCCCGGGGCACGGGCGAAGCGACCAGGAGGTACTCGAAGACGCCGGTGCCCGCGCCGCTGTACCCCGCGGGCCCACGCTCCTGGTTGTCGGCCTCGTTGGGTCGGTGCGGCACGATCCTCTGCTCGCCTCCCCGGTTCATGAAGACCTGGCCGGTGGAGGGGTGCAGGACTTCCACGCCGCCGTTGGATTTCTGCAGCAGGTACAGGTAGTCCGCCCCCTCGACCCGGGCCATGAAAACCACCAGCGAGTCCTCGGGCAGGTTGCTGCCGTCTTCGATGTCGGCGTTGTCGCCGCCCCCCAGCAGTTCCAGCCGGAGCGTGCCGCGTGGGTTGAAGCTGTCCTTTGGGCTGTGGCTGGAATCAGCAGCCTGGCCCATGGAGGGTTCGCATCCCCACAGCAACAAGGCGAGTGCGGAAAGCACCAGGCGGGACACGACGAACCTTAGGGTTTGCCGCCGAGCCCGGCAGCTTGACCGTAGTTGGCGAGACCGAACTCGGCCAGCCAGACGATTCGGTAGTTGCGGCTGGGTGGCGCTCGGTCGTCGAGGGCAACCCAGGCCAGTCGGGCCTGGTCGCCGACGGCGACGATGGTCGGGTCCATGTTGTCCTTGGTTTTCGAGAAGATCTCTGGCGGCTCGGAGCCATCGGCTGGCGCAATCAACAGCGGGTAGCCCGCCAGCTCGTCGTCGCGGGCGGCAATGAGGTAGCGGCCCAGGGGATCCCAGCAGTAGCCCCGGGAGCGGTCGGAGCGCCGGACGCCCTTGATTATGGACTTCGGCAGAGACTTTCCGGGCTCGAACACGAACAGGTCCCAGCGGAGACCATCGCTGGAATCCTTGTTGGAGAGGAAGGCGACGTGCACCCCGTCGGGCGAGTAGGTCGGAAGGATCTCGTCACTGGTTCCCAGGCGCAGCAGGGCAGTGTGGGTGAACGAATCCAGGTCGAATTGGTACACGTCACTGCCCAGGGGGTTGCGCTGCTCGTGGATGATGCGCTGTTGGCTGGGATGCCAGGCGGGGGCCAACTCTGACTCGCGGGTGAAGGTCAACTGCAGCGGCTCCGCTCCATCGACGGTATTGACCACCCACAGGTCCGTTCCAGAGCCGTCTCCCGGGTCGGAAACGGCGACCAGTTGAGTTCCGTCTGGAGAAATGCTGGGCGCCCTCTGGTCACCGGGCCCGCCGATGCGAACATTCATCGTCTCGAGGAATACTTCCTGTCCCTTCCGCTTGTGGACGGCAACCATGGCGTTGTGATCGCCGTCGAGCGCCCAGTCAAAGGCGAGGATGTCCGTGAACGAGGCGGTGCCCTCACCCTCCTTGAGAGAGGGGTGTTGCTTCGGCCAGACGGACCGGAAGACGCCGCCCTCCTCGAGGGAGCGGGCGTAGTACTTGGTCTGGAAGGTTCCCTTGACCGACTCCCGGACGCCATATGCGAGCCACTTACCGTCACCTCGCAATTGAGGGGCGAAGGAGTGGCCGTCGTGCAGGCTGGCCGTGATCTTGCGCAGGTTGGCACCGTCTCCAGCCTCAGCGGGGGCGAGTAAGAATGCAGACCACGCGGCCACCGCGAATAGCCCGACGCTCCCCAGCAGTAGCCTCAAATGTGTCAAGCGCTGTGCTCTCCTTTGACCCGCCACGGTGACCACCGGACGATCGGCTTCATGAGGATACTACCTTTGGAGGATCGGTCCTTGATAGTGGACCCGAATGGAAGCTCTCGTGGGTCACGGGCGTCGCCACAGGATTCAGGCTAGGCTCTCGTAGTGGCTGGTGTGACAGGCATTGAAGTGGAACTCGCGGTGGCCTGCGGAGAGGACTCCATCGCTCGAGCGGTTTTCTGCACACCCGCCGGCATATCTCTGGGCAGCTCGTCTGCAGCGCTCCTCCAGGTAGACGAAGCCTGTCTGGCCGATCGGCAGGAGTTTCTTGATCTGTCCGAGCAGGGAGCCTTCCTTGTCGTCGATGACAGCATGGAAATGCAACTGACCGTTGGCGAACGGCACTTGGATCTCGACTCGCTGCGTGCCGACGGTGTCGCCACCGAAGTGGCTGGCGGTTGGCGGGTCGAAATTCCAGAAGGAAGCAACGTGGAGGTCACAGTGGGCCAGACCCACATGACGCTCAAGTGCCGTCCGGCCACGGACCCCGCGCTGGTCGTCGAAGCTGGCGGCGATGCGCCCAACCAGGTCTGCGGTACCTGCGGCGCCGACCTCAATTGCATTGTCGACAGCAAGCTTGCCCTGAGCCCCTGTGCTCGCTGCGGTGCCCGCAATCGAGTCGACGGCGAAACTCCCCAGGCAGCATCGCCTTCGTCGACTGGCGAAGGTCTGCAGGGGGATTCTGGCCTTGCCAGCGATGTGGACGGCGATACGGACGGCGATCACGAAGTAGCTGATCAAGGGGGAGCTGGTTCGCCGGTGGCCGAACCCGAGGACTCTGCCGAGGAGGCCACCGAGCCGGGCGCCCTGTCACCAGCTCGGCAGGAGCAGCCACCGCTGGAGGTGTCGGTGGGTGGCGAGGCCATTGAGAAACTGGCCTCGGCGTCGACCGAGTTGGTGAGTCAACTCGACGAATCCGAGG
>CAZBDA010000062.1:10390-30042 GCA_964490445.1 uncultured Rickettsiales bacterium
GAGAAACTGGCCTCGGCGTCGACCGAGTTGGTGAGTCAACTCGACGAATCCGAGGTTTCCGTGGCTGGTGAGGCCCTCGATCGATTGTCTTCGGCGTCGACGGAGTTGATGGAGCAAGTCGAAGAAGTGGACCCAGCCGAGCAGCGTCCGCGCAAGCGCCGTCGCAAGCGCAGGCGAAAGGAACGCTCTCCCTGGACGCCCAGGCTGGTCGCGCTGCTTGCCGTGGGCCTGGTCTCAGGCGCTGCTGGCCTGGCCATGATCTTCTATGCGGTCATGATTCGCGCGGCGGACGGCTAGTAGTTCCGGCTAGCTCGAGTCCTCGCCCCTGCGTTCGCGTCGTTTCAGCAAGGCGATGCAGAGGATGACCAACCCCAGGGTGCCCACGCTGGTCCAGCGCATGGCAGCCATGCGCTGCACCTCCATCGAGCCCAATGTGATCAGCGTGTCCGGCTCGTGGAGGCCGAGCATCATCTCGGCGCGGCCAATGGCCAGTGAGATGCGCCCCATCACGGTGAAGCCGAACGACGCACCAAAGGACAGCATCAGGGTGAGAATGCCGATGCGGGAGATGACGCGCATGGGCTTGTTGTGTTTGGCGCTGAAGTAAAAGTGCAGCAGGCAGGCGCACAGTCCCAGTACCAGTACCAGGCCAGATATCACGCCGTCGCCGTTTTTGTCCCAGTCCCACCAGCCGCTTTCCTGGTAGAGCTCCTGGAGGTTGGGCATGGTCGCCTTGATCTGGGCGAGTAGGCGTCCGTTTGCCTCGCCGGTCAGCTTCACCCCGGCAAAGGCGGCGACGATAAAGGCGATGGGCATGCGTGCCCAGTGCTGGTGATTTCGGGTGAGCTTGGCGAACAGCAGGAGCAGAAGCAGGAGCGGAGCCAGGCTCAGCAGGCGGTGCTCCTCGATAAGCGGTGTCAGGAGCTTCGGCTTGAAGACGCCATAGTAGGTCTCGATGGTGCCGTAGCCGAGGCCTACGCCCATGAACAGGTGTTCGGCGAACTTGTAGAACGGGTTGTCGTCGTACAGGAACGACAGGATAGCCAGGGTCAGGAAGATGCTGATCCAGGTCCCGACAATGATTGACAGTTCCATCCTTAGCTCTCCTTTCCGCCGCGAGTAAGGAAGAAGGCCAGGTTGCCCAGGAAGATCAGCACGATGATGTACATGTGGCCGATGCTGAGGACGTTCATGCCGGCGGTCGCCGCCAGGCGCTTAGGCCTCTGTTCCTGCGTGGTCCATGTGCGACCAGCTCCCTCACAGGATTCTTGATTCAGGAACGCATTATCGCTGCACCAGCCTTCCCTCCCGAACACCAGTTGCTCGTACTGGGCCGACCCGGGCATGCCTCCCGACAGGCCGAACAACTGCTCCGCCTGGTAGTAGGGGATGTAGTCCGGTGCCGAGACTGCGGTGCAGGCGCTGGCCATCTCCAGGTTGTACTGTCCCTGGATCTGCAGCACGTAGGCCTGGGTGCCCGGGAATCCCGCAGAGACGCTGGTGAGGATGTCGAAGTCCCTGGCTGCGTCGAGTCCGGCCATCACCTCGAGATCTGCTGTCTTGTTGCCCTGGTCATCCTTGGGCCAGGCCTTGCGGACGCTCTGTCCGATTTGCTTGATTGCCAGTTCGCGGCCGTCGAGATAGCCCAGGAAGGTCCAGTCTTTACCGTACTCCTTGCCGTATTCCTGGGCGATCTCCTCGAGGACTGGTTTGACCAACGGCGGCGCAGTGGCCCAGAGAGTTCCCATGACCACGCGGACATCCTGGCGGAAGAGGTGGTGCAGGTGGGCGCGGTAAAAGGGCATCAGTTCCGGAGCGGAGCCCGGATCGAAGTCCGCCGAAATGAACACCGCGTCGCCTGACTCGAGCTTTTCCACGCGGTCGTAGAGATCCTGCACCCTCTTGTCGACCTTGAAGGGCAGGTCGAACGGGATCAGCAGCGGTCCGAGGATCGCCAAGCCCATGCCGAGGAAGACCCAGCGGCGGTCCATGTTCTGGAAGCGAATCAACAACTCAAGCATCAGTCACCTCCCAGGTGGCTACGCTCGAGGCCGAGGATGACCCGCAGTCCGGTGGAGATCGCGCCCAGGGCCGCACCGATGAAGATGGCGCGCCGTGCGGCGATGTTGGGCACATCCAGGATCCAGTTCTTGAGAGCCACCAGGTAGGGGCCGATGCCCGGCACTCCCTCGCCGATGGGCACCGACGCGAACATTACCAGCGCCGCGGCCAGCAGCAGGAGGGTCGCTTCGGCGTTGCGTGCTCGGAAGGCGCGGAAGCCTGCCGAGGCGATGTAAAAGGCCAGCAACGCGAACATCGTGGAGGTCAGTGGGATGTACAGGTAGTCGAAGATCCACTTGTACGAGAAGGTCAATTCCATACCCGGAGCGAGCCGCTGCTCAGCGCCGTGGAAACCCATCACCAGGGTCACTGCTAGCGAGACCAGCAGCACCAGCTTGTAGAACCAGTCGGTACCGAGCTTGAGGACGGTGGGCAGGTGCACCTGCACGAGGTTGACCAGGCCGAGGATAAAGGCGCCGGCCGACATGATGATGCCCCAGTCCAGCAGTTCGCTCGTCAGCGCCCGGTAGCGCCAGTGGGGGATAAAGAACTCGCCCACCATGATCACACCGACCACAAACGTGATGAGGATTGGGATTGTGCGCTTGATCAGCATCAGATCACTTGCCTCTCACTGCGCTGTCGTCGTCATCGCCTGCCTGTGCGCTGTCGTCGTCATCGCCCGCCTGTGCGCTGTCATCGTCATCGCCTGCCTGTGCGCTGTCATCGTCATCGCCTGCCTGTGCGCTGTCATCGTCATCGCCCGCCTGTGCGCTGTCGTCGTCGCCACGGGTCAGAGAGAACAAGTCGACGGCCAGGTTGTTGCCGCAGCCGACCATGATCGTGCCCACGAGCAGGGTGGTGACCACTGCGACCTTGAGGTAATCGGAGGCCTTGAGCGATGAGACCAGTCGTGGGTCGCGGCTCAGGTAGGCCGAGACCGCGAACAACTCCTCGCCGATCAGCGTGTAGTCGCAGGCAGCCACGAAGAAGGGAAGCTGGGTGGCCTCGGCGGTGCCCGCGATCTGGATGGATCGGTTCAGGTAGCCCGTCTCGGCGAGGATGAGGGACTCGGCGAAGAAGCGGCCGAGGTAGATGTTGGTGGCGGGCTTCTCGCGCAGCATGATGCCGTTGGTGCCGGCACAGAACGCAAACTGCTCGGAGGCGATGAAGCGGATCTGCTCGGGACGGAAGGCATCGGGATAGCCCGCCTGGTAGAAGCCGGCGCGCACCACCTCGTCGGCGACCTCGCGAACGATGGGCACACAGCACGAGACGATGAGATCGCACTGGTACTCGGCGATGGTCTTGCTGACCTGGCCGAGGATCAACATGGACGCGATGGTCTGGATGTCCTGCAGGTCGTCGATGCCGGGCACGTACAGGACCGGCTTGCCCATCTCAGTGGCGCGGCCGATGCCGTCTTCGATGGCGTCGATGCCGGGCATGCGGCGAATGAACATCTCCTTGCCCTGCTGCGCCTGCTTGGTGAAGTAGAGCATCAAGCCACCGGTGACGAGGATCAGCAGCAGCAGGGTGAAATAGCCGTAGGGAATTCCCTTGCTGTTGTTGGCCGATCCGAACCAGTCGCCGGACTTGATGGCAGCACCCGCTTCGCTCTTGTCGCCCGCCGCGCTGTCGTCGTTGTCCGCTTCAGCTTCGGCCTTGTCGTCACATCCCAGGAGACTCCAGGGACAGGGCTTTTTGGCTGAGCTTTCGTCGTTGCCTGCGGCGCTGTCGTCGTCGCCCGCTGCGCTGTCGTCGTCGCCGGCAGGTTGGGCCGCCACGACACCGCTACTCAGCAGCGCCAGCAGCAGTGCCAGCAGACCTAAAGTGCGTAGGGCGGCGGCCTTCATCGCTCAATCGCCTCGACGTTTGCGCGTGGCAGCACAGCCACCTCGCCGTTCTCGAATTCCACTTCCATGACCCGGGCCTTGCTGCCCGAACCCAGGACGACGGGCTCTACCGGCAGGCCGGCGACCTTGCCCAGGGAGCCGAAGTAGGGCGCGCGGATGCCGCGAACCTGGTCGCCGATGCCGATGCCCACGGGCTCGGGGTCGGCGACCAATTCGTCGGGCACTTCCTCGTCATCGAAGGTGACCACGACTTCGGGGCGCATCACACCGGCTCGGATCTGGGTGGCACCATTGATGGAAGCGCGCTTGCCGACCTTGGACCTCAGTAACTCGAAGGTGGCCGGAGCCATCTGGATGCTACCGAAGCCCTCAGTGACGATGAGGGTCAGGCCGAGGTCTTCGCCGCCGGTAATCGCGACGCCCACCTCGTAGCCGAGCACTTCCTTGATCTCGTCGTAGTCGAAGCCGCCGGTCACCACGCCGGCAGCGCCCACGTCGATGGCCCGCTTGAGGCCGCCGAGGTCGAGGTAGGAACCGCCGACTATGATCTTGCCGGCCATGGACTCGTCGATGGCGCTCGCCTCGAGCCGGTCGGTGGGTGTCGCCACTCCCATGGCGAGGACGCCTTTGGTCTCGCCGCCGAGTCCGAAGATTCCCTGCACGAAGGTCGCGGCGGACTGCACAACGCAGCCTTCGTTCGGCACGACCTCGACCACCTTGCCGTTGATGTAGGCGTCGACCTCGACGGGAATGGGATCGGCCTGGAAGATGACCTGCCCGGTGATGGTCGAGATGCTCTCGATGGTGCCGGTAACAATCGCCTCGGCCTCGGCCTTGAAGAAGCCCAGAATGCCGTTGGTGCGGGCGATGGTCTCGCCGTTGCTGACCTTGTCGCCTTCGCCCTTGAGAAGAAACTCTTTGAGGCGTCCCGGGTCGACCCCCAGCTTGTTGGCCAGGTTGACCGGGTAGATCTTGCCCGGCAGCTCGGTGCGGGCGACCACCTGGTCGGCAGTCACCGTGTCGCCGACCTGGACGGTGACCTCTCCCTCGAGGGGCAGGCGTCGGTCCTTGTGCACCATGCCGTGCTCGGTGACCTTGAGACCCGGGGTGAAGATGGCGGCCATCAGCTGCCCTCCTCGTCGGGGTACTCGCCCAGCGCCTTGACCCAGCGGTCCAGCATGGCGACCCGCTGGAGAGGATTGCTGGGGATCTGGATGTCCGGGCGCCCGCGCGTGTCGATGACGATGCCGACGACGCCGCCTCGCAGGGTGCGGTTGAGCACCTTGCCGGGTCCGGCGCCGAGGTCCAGGTGCTTTTGCAGAGGAGTCAGAGTCGCTTGCACGGCGTCGTCGTGGCTGGCTGGGTATAGGCGCAGGTCCATGGCGTCGAGGATCTCGTTGACTACACTGCCATCGGGCATGGTCAACTCCACCTGCACGGCGGGTCGGCCGAGCTGCTTGACAGCACCCAGCGGCGCCACGCAGGTGCCCAGGTAGATGATGCAGTCCTTCTCAAAGACCTGTGTTGCTGCTTCTTCGTTGACCGTCGAGAGCACACCGAGATGCGGCATCATGAAGATCGAGTCGACGGCCAGCTCAGTGACACCCTCGGGGGCAAAAGCGTCGATCATCATGCGCATAGACTGCACGCGCCTCGGCGCGTGGCTGAGCACGCCGCCGGATCCCACCAACAGGTCCAGTTCCATCATCTGCACCAGGGATTCGTCGCCGCTCTGGCGGAAGGCGTCGGCGATGGTGCGCTCCTGCTGGATCCCCTTGAGGCCGACGGCGAATTCCTTGTGTTGGATGAAGGCCAGGCGCAGGGCCTCGCGGGCGATGGCCTGCTCGATCTTGAGTTCCTCCAAGGTCTGAGGAATCGTCGTCGGCCGGATCATCTTGTTGCCGATGCGGTTGCGCAGCATCTTCTCGTCGATGTCGAAGGGCACCCAGCGCAAGATGGACGGCAGGCCGGCCTCGGCGAGCACGTTGGAAACCGAGTAGCTCATGCCCAGGTTGGCACTCACCGTGCGGTTGAAGATCTCGGTAAACACCGAGAACACGTCGGTGGTTGCGCCGCCGATGTCGACGCCCAGGATGTTGATTTCCCGCTGTCTTGCGATGGTCTGCATGATCAGCCCTACCGCTCCGGGCGTGGGCATGATCGGCGCGTCGGTCCAGGTCATCAGCTTGTCGTAGCCGGGCGCCTGGGCCATGACGTGCTCCATGAAGAGGTCATGGATCTTGTCCCGCGCGGGGCCCAGGTTTTCGTTTTCGAGTACGGGCCGCACGTTGTCGACTACCTGCAGGTCACAGACCTCGTTGAGCAGCTCCTCCACGTCTGGCCGCACGTCCTGGTTGCCGGCGTAGATGACCGGCAGGTTGAAGCCGCCGCCCAGCCTCGTGCGGGGCCGCGCTGCGCGGATGCGCTCGGCCAGGGCGACCACGTGCTTTCGGGTGCCGCCGTCGGTGCCGCCCGACATCAAGATCATGTCGGGCCGCAGCTGGCGGATGCGCTCGATCTGCTCGTGGGGACGGCGCTTGTCGTTGGTGGCAAAGGTGTCCATGACGATGGCGCCGGCGCCGAGCGCCGCGCGAGTCGCCGACTCGGCCGACATGGAGCGAACCACGCCGCCCGCGACCACCTGCAGGCCGCCACCGGCCGAGGACGTCGAGATGTACAGGTCGACGCCTTCTTCGCTGCTCTTCTCGGGGGTCAGGATCCCGCCATCCTCGGTGACCAGTTGGCGGCCGGACAACTCCTGGATCTCGGTGGCCGCATTGACCACCCCGCGGGTGACGTCCTCGAAGGGAGCCTCGACGGTGGTCGGCGCTTCGCCTCGCCAGGTCTGGCGGTACCCGTCGCCGACCTTTTCGATGAGGATCGCTTTGGTGGTGGTGCTGCCGCAGTCCGTCGCCAGCACGCTGCGTAGCTGCACCTGGGAGGTGGCTCCTGTGGGGTCGCTCATGCGGCTTCCCGCTGCTCGCGGTCGATCTGCTCGATTACCCGCAGCACGTACTCGACGCCCGAGCGATGCTCGAGGAGCGCGGCCATAGCGTCCCAGTCCGGCTTGCTGAGAAAGGTCGTTACTGCTGGCGACAGCAGGTACATGAACTGGCTGCCGACAAAGGACAGCGGGCGCACGGATTCGAGCGCCAGGATGGCGGGCACGGTCAGCCCGAAGCGCACGACAAAGCGGGCTACGCGCTCGACTGCCGCGCGCTGCGTGTCGCTTACATCGACGTTCTTGAGCTGTACTTCGGTCATGTCGAGCTTTCCGCTGGAGCGCCGAGGTGAGCGTGCAGGCGGGCTTCGATCGTGTCGATGTGCTCGGGGCAGCGTAACCACAGGTCGCGGTGCCGCAGGCGGCCGACTCGCAGCGCGCCGCGCAACAGGAAGCCATGACGGCAGGGCTGCCAGCTCGCGATTCGTTCCCAGGGCTTGTGACCCTTGCGGAACACGCTGTCGACCTGGACCCCGTCCTCGGTGACGGTGAAGCGGGTGGGCAGCAGTGCCTCGGAGCAGACGCCCAGCAGTAGGGCCGTGCCGAGGACGGCGAGCCAGGGGTCGATGGTGGCGATGAGCGCTACGACGAGACCGATCACGCCAGCGGCGAGCAAGGATATGAAGGGGCGCCTGCGCGCCGGCCAGTCGGACCATGAAATCATGAGAGGCGCCGGAATATATGCAGGTTCAGTGGGCCGGTCAAACGCTCTCATCCGCCAGTTCATTGATCCAGAGACTCCAGTGGTGCTACAGCCCCTGTGCTAGAGTCGCCACCCTCCGAGATTTGGCAGAGTGCGTGCCGTATCCCGGTTCCAGCCATTTCGGCCCATGTCGCGCAGGAGAGAAGACACATGGTCAAGACCTCCCGTCCCCAGGCTCCAGTCGTGTTTGCTGCCAGCAAGGTTCGCGTGCAGGTCAGCGCCGACGGTTGTACCTACGAAGGCGATGTCCACCTCCATGGTGACGCGCGTCGAATCCAAGAGGTACTCAACGATCCGCGCCCCTTCCTCAATCTCACCGACGTCAAGGTTCAAGGCGACGGAGTGGCCACTACCGAGACGGCCTACCTGGCGCTCAACAAGGGGGCGATTACCCACGTCCTGCTGCTCAGTGACGACGGCGTCTCTGGGATGCCCGACACGGCCAGGATCGGTAAGGGTGCGACCACTCAGCCGGTCCTGCCGACGGCGGTTCCGGCGAAGGGTCCGACCACCAAGGTCCCCTCTCCTGCAGAGGATGAGGCGGAGCTTGTCGATGAGCTGTCCGTCAGCGATTTGCTGATCGACGATGAGGACAACAACGACGATCTCGATCTCGGTGACTTCGAAGAAGATTGAGCAAGACTGAGCGGAGTCTGTGATGGCCGGCTTTGAGCCCTTTCCCAGCGACCAGCAAGCACGCGTAGAGCGCTCGGTGGCAGATATTGCTGCCGGCAAGGTGGTGATTCTCGTCGATGATGAAGATCGTGAGAATGAAGGCGACCTCGTCATGGCGGCCGACAAGGTCACCGCCGAGTCGATCAACTTCATGGCGGTCCACGGCCGTGGGCTGGTCTGCGTTTCGTTGACTCCCGATCGGGTTGCAGAACTCGGGCTGCCGATGATGGTGCGTGACAACGCCTCGCCCTATGGCACCGCGTTCACCATCAGCATCGAGGCGCGTTCCGGAGTGAGTACTGGCATCTCCGCGGCAGATCGAGCCCATACGATCCGCATTGCTGCTGATCCCGGCAGCGGCGAGCGGGACATTGTCTCGCCCGGCCATGTCTTTCCGCTTCGCGCACGATCGGGCGGAGTGTTGGTGCGGGCCGGGCAGACCGAGGGCAGTGTCGACCTTGCCCGGCTGGCTGGCTGTGAGCCCGCAGGCGTGTTGTGCGAGATCATGAACGAAGACGGCACCATGGCTCGTCTTCCCGAGCTCCTCGAGTTCGCCAGGACTCATGAACTCAGCGTGCTGACCGTCGCCGACCTGATTGCTTATCGCATGCGTCGCGAGACGCTGGTGGTTCGGGTCGCCGAAGGCATGGTCGATACGCGAGTGATGGGTCGGGTCCGGGCAATGCTGTACCGGAATCCAATCAACAGTCTTCAGTACCTGGCGCTGGTCAAGGGCGAGGTGAGCCCCGAGAAGCCGACCCTGGTGCGAGTGACCAGCTCCAACGTCTGGACCGACAGTCTGCACAGTCTGCGGCTGAACGGGAGTCCGCAGATCACTCGCTGCATGGAGCTCATCGCGAAAGAGGACACAGGGGTCCTGCTTTATGTGCTTCGGCCCTTCGATGCCGACGAGGTTCTGCGCCAGTTTACGACGGTCTGCGAGGACTTCGACGGCACTCTTCCCGACGAGAAGGCCCCTACCGATCCCTACCCCACTGCATTCCGCGACTACGGCCTGGGTGCCCAGGTGCTGCGGGACCTGGGTGCGCAGCGCATCCGCCTCATCACCAGCGGGAGCCGTCGCCTGGTTGGCGTCGAGGGCTATGGACTCGAGGTGGTAGAGCGGATTGGCCTGCAGCCCGAAGAGAGCTTGCAGGGTGGGGAGTTGACGGTCCTGCCGGGCGGGAGGCCCTAGGTGTCTCTGCCCGCCGGCGTACAGGTCCTCGAGGCCAGCCGCCGTGCCGAAGGCCGCAGGTTCGGTATCGTTGCTGGCCGCTTCTACGAGCAAATCGTCGGCTCGCTGGTCGATGCTGCTGTCGCTACCCTCGCGGAGGCGGGAGTACGAGAGCAGGACATCACCGTCGTTTGGGTCGGTGGAGCGGTGGAGATCCCATTGCTGTGCCAGCGCATGGCACGTCGGGCTGAAGGTGAGGCTTTCGATGCGCTACTCGCCATCGGGTGCGTGATTCGTGGCGGCACACCCCACTTCGACTACGTCTGTGACATGGTTGCCGACGGGGTGGGCAGAGTGGCCTTGGACGAGGACATCCCGGTAGCCTTTGGAATCCTCACCTGCGACAACGCTCAACAGGCGTATGCTCGTTCTGGTCTTCCCACCAGCGAGGCGAAGAGCAAGGGCAACAAGGGTGTGGAGGCGGCTCTGGCCGCCATCGAGATGGTCAGCCTCCTGAACGAGTAGAAAGAACAGGTCCCGGTTCCGATGAGTAGCAGACGACTGGCCCGAGAACAGGCAGTACAGATCCTGTACCAGGCTGACCTCACGGGTTGTGAGCCCGAGGACGCCCTCACCTTGTACTGGCAGCAGGAGTCCAACGACCCCGACCGTGATCCCCCCGACCCCGCTGACATCGAGTTCGCCTCGCGGCTGGTGCGCGGAGTCACCTCCCAGGGCGAACGGGTCGATGAACTCATCAGCGCGGCTTCGATCAACTGGAAGGTTCAGCGCATGTCCTACGTGGATCGCAACATCCTGCGGGTGGCGGTCTACGAGTTCATCGATCTCGCTGACGTTCCCACCATGGTGTCGATCAACGAGGCGATTGAACTGGGCAAGCGGCTCGGAACGACCGAGTCGGGTGCCTTTATCAACGGCATCCTCGACAAGATTGCGCGCAACCTCGGTGACGTTGCCCAGGAGGTCGAGAAGTGAAGCTCCAGGTGACCTTCGAAACAGGCCACCCTGCTCGTCTCGATGGGCTGGATGGAATGGTCTCGCCGGTGTACTCCGACGAGCGGCCGCTGTGCGGTGTCGCGGTTCATGCCGACTGGCGTCTCAACGGTTTTTTGTCTCGACTCGTGATGGAAGAACGCTTTGTCGGAGCGGGGGGCGAGTGGCTGCTCGTCCACACCCAGGGAAGGCTGCCCTATACGCACCTGTTCCTGGTGGGTATGGGCTCTAAGGACGAGCGCACGAATGAGGCGGTGCAGACGGTGCTCAAGGACGTCGCCAACAAGGTTGCGTTGGCCGGCCTGCATGCCTTTGGTATCGACCTGTACGAGGTCGCCGGCGAGGCCATGAATGCCGATGAGGCGATGGTCTTCTTCCTTGAGAACCTGTCCCAGGCCTACCCCAGGGATGGCCTGAGCAATCCGCCCTATCGCCCAGCCATCGAGGTTCAGCAGCGCAACGAGGAGCGCCTGACCCTGGCCCGGGCGCGACGCGCTCGTCTCGCCGAAGAGAGAGCCCGATGGGAAGCAGAGCATGCCCAGGAGGCTGCCCTTGCTGCTGCGTCACCCGATCCGGCGAGTGCCGCGCCGGTCAGTGGCGAAGACTCTCTTGAGGCTGGCGAGGATTCTTTGTCCCAGGGTGCTGGCATCGACGGAGTCGAGGGACTGGAGCGGCCGCGTGCCGGCCAGGT
The DNA here is from genome assembly GCA_964490445.1 of uncultured Rickettsiales bacterium. Lineage (GTDB taxonomy): Bacteria > Myxococcota_A > UBA796 > UBA9615 > UBA9615 > UBA6601. The sequence goes on from CAZBDA010000062.1 coordinate 21,566, forward strand.
TCCGCCTCCTGGTGACGATCAACAGGTGGACAGTGCGGACGAGCCTCCGCCGCACCCGTCGACGGTCGAAGAGCCCGAGTTGGAGGAAGAGCCAGAGCGGACAGTGCGGGTGGTGCTGCTCGGCAGCCAGGATCGCCTCACTACGATGCGACAGGCGCTGCGTGACTGGCACTCAGGGGATGAGGCCGGGCTCGACGTCGAGTGGAGTCGCTAGCCTGAATCGGCCGCTCGCGCGCCGGGCGATTGACTGGCCCGGGCAAATGGCTATCATGCGCGCCCCTGTTCCCAACTACAGGGAGTCTCAGGCGCGTCTTGAGTGCCTGCAATCGAGGAGAGCTGCATGCCCAGCAACTATCTGTTTACTTCCGAATCGGTCACTGAGGGTCACCCCGACAAGATGTGTGACGTCATCAGTGACGCGATTCTCGACGCATGTCTGGCTCAGGACCCACAGTCTAGGGTGGCCTGCGAAACCCACGTGAAGACCGGTTACGTGGTGGTGTCAGGCGAGATCACCACGGCTGCGGTGCTCGACGTGCCCAAGATCGTCCGCGAGGCAATCGCTGAGGTCGGCTACACCCATTCCGACATGGGCTTCGATGCCAGTACCTGCGCGGTGATGTCGGCCATCGAAGGCCAGAGCCGGGACATCTCGCAGGGTGTGACGGCGGGATCGGGTCTGCACAAGGAACAGGGTGCAGGCGACCAGGGGATGATGTTCGGCTACGCGGTCAACGAGACCCCGGAACTGATGCCTGCCACGATCCACTACGCACACCGACTCACCGAGGCGCTGACCTGTGCGCGTCGCGAGGGACGCGTGCCCTACCTTCGGCCCGATGGCAAGTCACAGGTCACCATTGAGTATCGCGACGGCAAGGTTGCGCGCATCGACTCTGTCGTGATCTCGTCGCAGCATGCTGATGGCATCGACCACGCCAAGCTGGTCGCGGACATCAAGGCCGAGGTGATCGTGCCGACACTGCCCGCAGAGCTGCTCGATGCGGACACCAAGTACTACATCAATCCGACCGGGAGTTTTGTCATTGGCGGCCCGATGGGTGATGCGGGGCTGACCGGTCGCAAGATCATCGTCGACACCTACGGCGGACATGGAGCCCACGGTGGCGGCGCATTTTCGGGCAAAGATCCCAGCAAGGTGGACCGATCGGCTGCATACATCGCTCGCTACGTCGCCAAGAACATTGTCGCTGCTGGTCTCGCGGACCGGGCCCTCGTGCAACTTGCCTATGCCATCGGCGTCGCTGAGCCGCTCAGCGTCTACGTCGACACCTACGGTACGGGCAGGGTCAACGAGGAGCGTCTCGCCGACGTCGTGCGAGAGATCTTTCCGCTCAAGCCGGCCGATCTCATCAGCCATCTCGACCTGCTGCGTCCCATCTACAAGCCGACTGCTGCCTACGGTCACTTCGGCCGTGAAGACGATGATTTCACCTGGGAGCGGACCGACAAGGTGGACGCGCTGCGCCGCGCCTTCCCGCCGGCGGCCGCACACGAAGGCGAGCCTCGTAGTTTCTCCCAGGAAGCGGCCATTCAACAAAACACGTAGAGCGCCCCCGGCGATTGGCGTTGAGCGCATCGGGAAAGAGGATCATGAGCGAAAAGCGAGCCAAGATTGCCCTCATCGGTGCCGGTCAGATCGGCGGAGTCATGGCCCTCCTGGCTGCCCAGAAGGAGCTCGGTGACGTCGTCTTGTTGGACATCCCGGCTGCCGAGGGAACCGCCAAGGGCAAGGCCCTGGACATTCGCGAAGGCCGCCCCATCGACGGCTACGAGGCTGACGTCACGGGTACCTCGAACTATGCGGATGTTGCTGACGCCGATGTGGTGATCGTCACCGCCGGTGTGCCCCGCAAGCCGGGCATGAGCCGCGACGACCTGGTCAGCATCAACCTGAACATTATCAAGGACGTCGGCGGCAACCTGAAGCAGCACTGTCCCGGCGCCTTTGTCATTGTCATCACCAATCCGCTGGACGCCATGGTCTACACCATGCGCGAAGTCACGGGCTTCCCGCACGCGAAGGTCTGTGGAATGGCGGGAGTGCTCGATTCGGCGCGGCTGCGCTGCTTCCTTGCCGATGGCATCGGGGTCTCGGTCAAGGGTGTCGAGGCCATGGTGCTCGGAGGTCACGGTGATTCGATGGTGCCTCTGTTGTCGACGGCGAACGTGAGCGGTGTTCCGGTCACCGAACTGCTCGATGCAGACACCCTGGCAGCGATTGTCGCCCGCACCCGCAAGGCAGGCGGTGAGATCGTTGGCCTGCTGAAGACCGGATCGGCCTTCTTCAGCCCAGCTGCTGCTGCCATCCGCATGGCTGAGGCGTACCTCAAGGACCAGAAGGCGATCGTGCCGGCGGCTGCCTGGCTAAGCGGTGAGTATGGCTACGAGGGCTTCTACTTCGGCGTTCCGACCATCATCGGACGGGGCGGTATCGAGAAGGTTCTCGAGGTGCCCCTGAGTGACGCCGAGCGCGAGGCGTTGGCGGCTTCCGCTGGTGCGGTCCAGGAGCTGGTGGCGGGAATCGAGCTGTAGGACTGAGCCCGAGGCGGGCAAAACAGGCCTGGAACTTCCGGCCGCACAGGGAGAGAGACCGTGAAGGTCCATGAGCACCAAGGCAAGGAGATCCTCCGCAAGTTCGGGGTGGCTACCCCGCGTGGCAAGGCAGTGTTCTCAGTCGATGAGGCGGTAGCCGCTGCCGAGGAGTTGGGCGGTCCTATCTGGGTGGTAAAGGCGCAGATTCATGCCGGTGGCCGCGGCAAGGGAGGCGGGGTCAAGCTGGCCCGTAGCATCGACGAAGTGCGTGAGCACGCTGAGGCCATCCTGGGAATGACGCTGGTCACACACCAGACCGGTCCTGCGGGCAGGGAAGTTCGCCGCCTCTACATCGAGGACGGTTGTGACATCGCCCGCGAGCTGTACGTCGGCATGTTGCTTGACCGAGAAAACGGGCGGCTGGTTGTCATGGCGTCTACCGAGGGCGGCATGGAGATCGAGAAGGTCGCCGCCGAAACGCCCGAGAAGATCCACAAGGTCTGGGTGGATCCGGCCGTAGGTCTGGGCGATTACCAGTGCCGCCAGATCGCATTTGCCCTGGGTCTGAACGAGAAGACCCAACTGCGCTCCGCGACCCGTTTCTTCAAGGCCCTGTACAACGCCTACGTGGAGTACGACTGCTCTATGGCCGAGATCAACCCGCTGGTTGTGACCGGCGCCGGCGAGGTGCTGGCCCTCGACGCCAAGATCAACTTCGATGGCAACGCCCTGTACCGCCACAAGGACGTGGTGGAGATGCGAGATTTCAGCGAAGAGGACCCGGCCGAGGTCGAAGCGGGTGAACATGGCCTGTCATTCATCAAACTGGATGGCAACATCGGCTGCATGGTCAATGGAGCCGGCCTGGCCATGGCGACCATGGATACCATCAAGCTGCATGGCGGCGAGCCTGCCAACTTCCTCGACGTAGGTGGTGGTGCCACTACCGAGAAGGTGAAGGCTGCCTTCTCGATCATCACGTCGGATCCTGGAGTCCAGGCGATCTTCGTCAATATCTTCGGCGGCATCATGAAGTGCGACACCATTGCCGAGGGAGTCATCGCCGCAGTCCGGGAGACAGGCCTTCAGGTTCCCCTGGTCGTGCGTCTCGCAGGCACCAATGTCGAGCTTGGCCGGGAACTGCTGGAGCAGTCGGGTCTGCCGATCATTGCCGCGGACTCCATGGGCGACGGTGCGCGTGAAGCGGTCGCAGCGGCGGGAGCGTAGAAGATGACGATCCTGGTCAATGCAGACACCAAGCTGATCGTGCAGGGGATCACCGGCAAGCACGGCTCTTTCCATACAGCTCAGGCCATTGCTTATGGCACCAACGTCGTGGGCGGCGTGACCCCTGGTCGGGGTGGTGAGCAAAGTGACCACGGCCTGCCAATTTTCAACACGGTACGCGAAGCGGTGGCCGCGACTGATGCCAACGCGACCGCCATATTCGTGCCGCCGCCCTTCGCGGCGGACGCCATCCTCGAGGCAATCGACGCTGCAGTGCCACTGGCGGTGTGCATTACCGAGGGAATCCCCGTGATGGACATGGTGCGCGTGAAGCGAGCCTTGGACGACAGCGACACCCGCCTCGTCGGCCCCAACTGTCCAGGGGTGATCAGCCCGGGCCTTTGCAAGATCGGCATCATGCCGGGTCACATCCACAAGCGCGGCCGCATCGGTGTACTGAGTCGCTCGGGAACGCTGACCTACGAGGCGGTGGGCCAACTTCGGGCCCTGGGCATCGGCCAGTCCACTTGTGTCGGAATTGGCGGAGATCCGATCATTGGCACGACCTTCCTCGACGTGATTCAGTTGTTTGCCGCCGACGACGAGACCCTCGGTTTCATCATGATTGGCGAGATTGGTGGCTCTGCCGAGGAAGAAGGAGCCGCCTGGATCGCGGCCAACCTGGACAAGCCCGTGGTCGGTTTCATCGCTGGACAGACAGCGCCTCCCGGCCGTCGAATGGGCCACGCCGGTGCGATTGTCTCCGGTGGACAGGGTACGGCGCAGGGCAAGATGGATGCCATGGAGAAGGCCGGCATTGCAGTTGTGCATTCGCCTGCGGACATGGGCGTCACCATGCAGCGTCTGCTGGAAGAGCGAGGAATGTTGTCGGAGGCGCTGGCCTGAAGGCCGAGTCTTTGTCGCAAGAGTGACCAAAAAGGGGCCATGGTTGCCCCTCAGCCCGGCAGCTTGCCGGAAGGAGTATGGGAAGTGCCTGTCGAACGAACCCTATCTATCGTGAAGCCTGATGCCGTCGCTGCCGGCAATGTCGGTGCGATCCTGCATCACTTCGAGACCAGCGGTCTCAAGATCGTCGCTTCGAAGCGCTTGACCCTGAGCAGCAGCCAGGCCCGAGCGTTTTACGCGGTCCACAGGGAGCGCCCCTTCTACAACGACCTGGTCGCTTTCATGACCGAGGGCCCGGTCTTTGTCAGTGTCCTCGAGGGCGAGAATGCAGTGGATCACCATCGTTCGGTGATGGGTGCGACCAATCCGGCCGAGGCAGAGCCTGGCACGGTGCGCGCTCAGTACGCCACCAACATCGAGCGGAACGCCTGCCACGGAAGCGACAGTCTCGACAACGCCGCAATCGAGCTCAGCTTCTTCTTCTCGACGGCGGAACTGCTCTAGCGCAGAGGCTCTCGGGCAGGTGCTTGACCTGCCTTTCGCGAGCCGCTAATCAAGCGACCGGCAAGACACTGGGGGCGATTAACTCAGTGGTAGAGTGCTACCTTCACACGGTAGAAGTCACTGGTTCAAATCCAGTATCGCCCACCATCTTTCCGTGTCGCACTAGAGCGCGTCGTCGTCGATGCCCAGCTCTTCGCGGGCTTCTTCCGAGATCATGCGTGGGTGCCACTCAGGCTCCCATACGATCTCGAAGTTGCACTCGCTGATGCCATCGACAGAGCAGACGCGGCGGCGGATATCCTGGGGGATCTCGCGAGCCGAGGGGCACGACTCAGATGTGAACGTCATCTCGATGTCGACCTTGGACTTCTTGACCCGGATGTCATAGATGAGCCCGAGATCGTAGACGTTCACTGGGAGCTCAGGGTCAAAGCACTGCCGAATTTGCTCGATCACCTGGTCTCTGCGTGCCATGGGAATCTCCTGTCAGCTTTGCTGCTAGGCTCGGTCAGGACGCTGTTGTCCTTGCCGACCATACGGATTGGTGTGTAGGCCCGCAAGGCGGGAGATGGCTATCAGCTGTCGGAGGTTGCAGGAATGCCAGACGTTGACGACCTGTACATGGAAGGGCTCGACCTGTTCGCCGAAGAGGAGTGGCAGCAGGCGGTCGAGGCCTTTCGCAAGGTGCTCGAGGTCGATCCTGAATACCTGGACGCCTACCACGGCATTGCCCGCGCTTGCTTCGAGGGCAGAGAACTGTCCCCAGAGTTGCTCGAGGAGGGCATTGAGGCCGCTTTGAAGATCGTCGAACTCCAGCCTGACGATGTCACCGGCTACTCGACTCTTTCGCAGATTTACGTTTGGAAAGGCGACCAGGATACAGCGGAGATGTGGGGCGCCAAGGCACGAGTTGCCGGCTGGAAGGAGCAACTCCGCTCAGACAAGAAGATTGGTACTCCCGGTCACAAGGAACCAGAGAGTCTCGAGTAGTTTCTAGATACCGATGGGCGGTGGTCCCGGTCCCGGCCCTGGCCCCTGGCCATTCCCGATGATGATGTTCCAGCGGTGTTCGTAGGAGCCGACGAAATGCATTTCAGGGCTCTCGTCGGAGGGATCTACGACCCGATCCCGGTAGCGTCGGATCCAGGTAGCTCCCTGCAGGTGTGGGGGCATCTGAGACAGCAATGACCACTCGATTTCGAAGGAGCCGTTGTCGGGTACCCAGCAGCTGATGTCCCAAAACAGACCCACCTCATCCTCCGCGAACTCCACCACCAGTTCGACTCCACCTTCATCCTGATCGGTCCAGACGAACCGAAGTGGATCGCCCGTGACGACCTCCAGGCTGTCTTCTCCTGTCGGTAGGCCCGGCCGCGCAACGGGGAAGCTGCTGACGATCGGCATGGCATTGCCGATTTCGATGGCCGGGACATCGTCACCACCGGGAGTTTCGAACCGCAGGGACTCCGCGGGAGGGAACTCCGCCGGGTTCTCGTCGGAGCCCGCCCAGTACCAGTGCCAGCCGTCGTTTTCGTAGTGGTTGAGTCGCCAGACGCGGGGGCCACGCCGGAACTCCGCTTCGGGTCCGCCATCGAGGCTCTCGGACTCCTCCGTGCCCCGTTCGAGGTCATCTGGGTCCGGCAACGTGACGCGGCAGCCGAAGTCCACGCCGCGGGGGCCGCGTGAGGCGCTGCCATCGGTCAAATCGTTCTCCGAGTTCGGCTCGGCAGCGTTCTCACCGCCTTCTCGGTAGAAGGAGCCCCATCCGACAGTGCCGTTGCCTAGCGGATGATGCTCGATGGCTGACAACTGGAAATAACCGATGACGCCATCAAAGTCAGGACGGTCATCATCGTCATCGTCATCATCATCGTCATCATCATCATCGTCATCATCATCGTCGTCGTCGTCGTCGTCGTCGTCGGCTGGGGTGATGTCGTCGTCGTCGCCGGTGTTGCCGCTTGTGTCGTCGTCGTCACCGGGTTCGACCCCGCCGAGGATCGCGCTGCCCATGCAGGCGACTGAGGCAAGCAGGGTAAGGACGGCAAGAGCGACGAGCAGGATCTTGAGGAAATAATGCATGGAAGAGGCATCTTAGCGCCGTTGCAACGACTTAGAGAGGACTTTCCAAGCAGGGCTCAGTCTTCGAAGGTTCCGGTGAAAAAGTCGTCGTCGTCGTCGCCGTCGTCCGCCTCCTCCATGCTTCCAAAGAAGTCATCTTCGCCATCCTCGCTGGAGTCACCCTCGCTGGAGTCATCCTCGGCGGGTGGAGCCTCATCGAACAGGGAGCCGTCGTCTTCGAGGGGGGGCACCCCGTCGCCCGCGGCGCTGAGAAAGAAGTCATCCAGGGTGTTGCCATCCTCGTTCATGCTGCTGGGCTTGGGCGTCGGTGGTGCCTGCCGAGGCTTGGCGAGCGGGTTCAGGTCGAGTGTGTCGCTGATGGAAACGTGCTGACCGCCCTTTCCCTGGTCAGCGGCCTCGTCATCGTCGCGATGAATGGGCGTCTCTCCGGTATCTACTGCGGGCTGTAGTGCTGCCTCCGCCAACTCCTTGTCGAGGGGTGCAGCGCTTCCCGCGCCGTGCTCGCTGTCGGAGCCGTCGCTCGCCGGAGGCTCCGAGCCCGGGGTGGGGAGATTGTCGATGCTGAAGCTTGTTTCCGTGACGACCTTCTGGTTGCGCACCGTGGTGATGTCATCGATGTCCGGCTCTTTGCCGCTGCCACTGGGGCCGTCCGATTCAAAGATCTCATCCATAAAAAGCATCGAGATCGTTCGTCCGGACTCAAGCGCCTCGGTGATTTCTTCGTGCTCCACTGGGGCCGCCGGCAGCCCAGGAAGTGCTTCGGTCGCATCGAGCAGGTCGCTCATGTACTCCTTGCTCTCGAGTTGGGCCGAGGCCTTGGACCAGTCCTCGGCGCTCTCGAGAACCGCATCGCTGTCGACCTCGGTTGCGACGGTGGTCTTTCGTTTGCGCCTCTTCTTCCTTCTCACTCCCGTAGTGTGCTGGTCAGTATCGCCGCGCTTTCGCCCCTTGCGGCCGTGCTTGCCCGTGAGCGCGGACAGTAGTCCGAACATCAACGGCCTGGCCTTGGTTGCCTTCTTCTTGCGGCTCCGCTCGCCCTTGCGGGGTCGGCTCTTTCTGGGCCGGACCTCTTCGGGCTCCGCGAGGTGGCTTTCCAGGACGGTGCCCAGCGCGATGGCGGCGTCGGCGCAGGTCTCGAAGCGCTCTTCTGGATTACGACGCCACATGCGTGCGAGCACCTCACCCAGGCCCAGGCACCGGCT
>CAZBDA010000063.1:0-29892 GCA_964490445.1 uncultured Rickettsiales bacterium
CGTCACCGCTGGTGTCGTCGTCACCGCTGGTGTCGTCGTCACCGCTGGTGTCGTCATCGTCGCCGGCAGCGGCCGGCTCCAGCAGGATAGAGCCCCAGTTGGTGATGTCGGCCTCGACCGTTTTGCTACGGCAGTTCTCCTCGTAGCCGGTCGCGTTCGCACAGATGTTCCAGGTACCCGGCGGGATCTCGTCGAACACGTAGTAGCCACTCGAGTCGGAAGTCGTGGAGCCATGACCGGCAATTGAGACCTGGGCTCCCGAGATGCCGTAACTGGCCTCGTAGATGTCGGTGTGGCGGATGTAGCCCACCAGCTCGGTCAGGTCGACGGTGTTGGTGCTGCCCAGCAGCGACATGTAGTAGTTCCAGTCCCAGCCTGGCCCCGGGTCCCAGTGCCCGTTGAGATTGCAGTTGGAGTCGATTTCCACGTGGCCGACGACATGGTCGCGGTCGGCGGGCAGGTTCCAGTCGTTCAGGATGTCGGTGACCAGGGCCGCAGAGGCCTGGTACATGGTGTCGGGGTGGGTCGGGTCAGACGCGTAGCCTTCGTGCTCGATGCCAATGCTGAAGCCGTTCCAGCAGGACACGTGCCAGCCGACGTCCTCCTCGGCCACCACCTGGGTGACGGATCCGCTCTCTGCGATGACATAGTGCGCCGAAACCTGCGCGCTGCAGTTGTGAAACCAGCTGATGGCGCCGCTGGCCGAGCCCTCGATGGTGTGGATGATTACCGCGTCGACGTCCCCTATGGTTCGTGAGGCCGGGCTGTAGTTGCACGGTGTCAGCACTTCCGCAGCGCCGGGATAGTCGATGCTTCGGCAGTCGTTGGCTGCATTGGCGGCGAACAGGCCGAGGTCCGCGGGGGCGATGGAAACCGGTGCGATGGCGACGGGGGAGCCATCGGCCAGGCGATCGATGATGCCTTCGGCGAGCATGGCGAACCAGTGGTCGACGATGGCGTTGGCTGCAGTCGGGGACAACTCCAGCGTCCAGCCCAGTGCCTCGCGCCACGGTCCGAGCTCGGCGCCGGTGTCTTCGGGACGCTGCGAATCGAGCAGGGCTGCGAAGGAGCGAGCGTGGGAATCAATGTCGCCTTGCACCTGCGACAGCGGCAGGTCGAGCAATTGCGCCGCGAACTCACAGCGTGTCGGGGTCAACTGCAACACGCCGACTCGTCCGTCGGTGGACACGCGCTGCGGTCGATGCCTCCAGCGCGACTCGCTGTGGGCGATGACCTGCAACAACGGCTCGGGTACGTCGAACTCCCAGGCTGCTGCTGAGAAGGCCTGTTCGATCTCGGCCAGGGAGGGCTCTGCAAAGAAGCCTGCTGCGCTGGGGTTGGCGGGCTGTGCAACCGGGTGCGCGCTGGCCCCTGGCGCCACGCACAGCGCCAGGGCACAGCAACTGCTGAGTACCAGCCACCGGACTGTGTGGGTCGACTCAAAGAGTGTTGCAAGCACGATGCGGCCCTCCGTCAGCCACTATGTGCCCTGAATGTTGTGCAGTTGCAACGGGGAACTTATTTCCCGGCGACGGATCCGGCGCTGCGCTGCACCAGCTCTACCCAGCGCGGCAGCAGAGCTGAGGCCCCGGGAGTGTCCGCGAGCGTGTCGACCACGCTGGAGGTGTCATCGGCGGCGCTTCCCTTGTAGCGCTGTCGGTACAACTTGAAGCGGTAGATGTTCGACTCGCGGCTGAGTTCCGGATGGAACTGGGTGCCGTAGATAAGTGTCCCCTCGACATGGAGCGCCTGGCAGGGCGCTCTCGCCGATGCTGCCAGAGAGACGATCCCCGAGGGCATCCTCTCGACCCGGTCCTTGTGGCCCAGTTGTGCCTTGAACGTCGGGAACAGCGAGCCCAGCAGGACGTCCCGGCGTCCGGCTTCGCTCACGTCGATATTGAAGGTCCCGACTTCGGCCCGCGCCGGATCCCGAACCAGGTCGCCGCCGCCAGCCTGGACCAGCGCCTGGAAGCCGAAGCACGAGGCAAAGGTGGGGAAGGCCTGGGTTAGGATCACGTCGCTGACAAAGTCGAGAAAATCGTGCACGAACGGCAGGTCATCGAGCACGGAGTAGTCGCCCGAACCACCGATCAGAAGCATGTCGATGTGCTCGAGGTCGGCTGCCTGGGGCACGCCACTGAGCAGGTCCCAGCAAGCCAGACTCTCGACGGGCAGGCCCAGCGTCTCGGCAAAGCACTGCTGTTCGTGCAGCTGGCCGGGGTCGCCGTCGTCACGCGCCTGTAGGAGCAGGAATCTCGGGCTGGGTACCATCGTTCTCTATTACCGGCCACACAGGGTGGAGTCCAGTAAAGCGCAATACTTGGCCCCGGTTTCGCGGCAAGGGTTCAGTGGTGCGACGGAACTCCCGGGAGTTCCGGTAGCTGCGCTCAGCTGATTGTCCAGGTGTCGCCCTGGTTGAACAGGTCGTCCAGACTCGGCTTCTCGCCGCCAGCCTTCGCCTGCGCTGCCGCCACCTGGGCATCCATGGAGGTCTCGTAGCTGGGACGCTCTACCTGGCGGAACATGCCGGTCGGCAGAGGGAAGTCTCCACCCTCGCAGCCGTTGGCCGCCAGGAGCAGCGCCATGCCGGCAGTGGGAGCATGCTTATCGTAGACCAACAGGTCACTCTCGCTGACTCCGTTGCCGAGTTCGACCACTTCGAGTCGCAGGCCGTTGGCGCGGATGCCGCGGTCGCGGTCAGCGCCGAAAATCAGCGGTTCTCCGTGGGCCAGTTCAACGGTGCGGTCGGCCTTGGTCTTCTTGCCTACTTCCTGCTCGAATGCGCCGTCGTTGAAGATGATGCAGTTCTGCAGGATCTCGATAAACGACGCGCCCTTGTGGGCGTGCGCCTCCTTGATCATTGCCTGCAGGTGCTTGCCCCACAGGTCGGCAGTGCGGCCGACGAACGTTGCGCCGGCACCCAGCGCCAGGCTGATGGGGTCGAAGGCCGGATCGATGGAGCCGGTGGGACTGGACTTGGTACGAAGGCCGACGCCGGATGTGGGCGAGAATTGACCTTTGGTCAGGCCGTAGATCTCGTTGTTGAACAGCAGGATCGTGATGTCGATGTTGCGGCGCAGCGCGTGGATGAGGTGATTGCCGCCAATGGACATCATGTCGCCGTCGCCGCCAACCACCCAGACGGACAGTTCCGGGTTGGCCATCTTCACCCCGGTGGCGAGGGCCGGCGAGCGGCCGTGGATGCTGTGGAAGCCGTAGGTGTTCATGTAGTAGGGGAACCTGGCAGCACAGCCAATTCCCGAAACCACCACCATGTTTTCACGAGGGGTCTGCAGGTCGGCCAGGGCGCTCTGCACGTTCTTGAGGATCGCGTAGTCGCCGCAACCGGGGCACCAACGGACCTCCTGGTCGCTGACAAGGTCAGCGCGGGACAACTGAATGACAGGCTGTTCAGTCATGGCTCAGGCCTCTCCGTACAGGTGGGCGTCGATGGCTTCAGTCAATTCGGTGACACTGAAAGGTAGCCCCTGCACCTTGTTGTAGCCCTTTGCGTCGACCAGGTACTTGGCGCGCAGCACGAGGACCAACTGCCCGAGGTTGAGTTCGGGGACCAGCACCTTGTCGAAGCGTCGTAGGACGTCGCCGAGGTCGGGCGGCAGAGGATTGAGGTGTCTCAAGTGCAGAGAGGATACGCTCTTGCCCGCCTGGCGCGCATTTAACACGGCGGTGGTGATCGAGCCGTAGGTACTGCCCCAGCCGACCAGCAGCAGGTCGCCGCCGTCGGGGTCACCGAGGACCTCGGTGGGCGGGATTTCCTGGACGATTCGTTCCACCTTGTCTGCCCGCAGCGTGCACATGCGGTGGTGATTTGCCGGGTCGTAGGAGACATTTCCGGTGAGGTCGGCCTTCTCCAGGCCTCCGACGCGGTGCTCGAGGCCTGGCGTGCCCGGCTTGATCCACGGACGCGCCAGGGTCTCGGGATCGCGGGAGTAGGGCAGGAGGTTCTCGGCCTCGACCAAAAACTCCGGATCGATGCTGGGCAGCTGGTCCTGGCTGGGGATTTGCCAGGGCTCGGAGCCGTTGGCGAGATAGCCGTCGGTCAGCAGGACTACTGGTGTGCGCCACTTGATGGCGATGCGCGCGGCATCGAATGCGGCCTGGAAGCAGTCGGCCGGCGAGCAGGCGGCGATTACCGGCAGAGGACTCTCGCCGTTACGACCGTACAGGGCCATGAGCAGGTCGGCCTGCTCGGTCTTGGTCGGCAGGCCGGTCGATGGGCCTCCCCGCTGCACGTTGATGATCACCAGGGGCAACTCGACGATCATCGCCAGTCCAAGGGCCTCTCCCTTGAGGGCCAGGCCGGGGCCTGAAGTCGAGCAGATACCCAGGTTGCCGGCGTAACTCGCGCCGATAGCAGCGCAGATAGCAGCGATCTCGTCCTCGGCCTGCAGCGTGCGTACGCCGTAGGCTCTCAGCCGGCTGAGCTCGTGGAGGATGTCGGATGCCGGTGTGATCGGGTAGCTGCCCAGGAACAGGTCAATGCTGGACCGGGTAGCAGCCGCCACCAGTCCCATGGCAGTAGCCTGGTTGCCGGTCAGGTTGCGGTACTTTCCGGGAGAGACTACTGCCTCGGGGACTGCGTAAGTGCTGCGAAAGACCTCTGCAGTCTCCGCGTAGTAGTAGCCGGTCTTGAGGGTCTTGACGTTGGCCTCGGCGACGTCCGGCTTGGAAGCGAACTTGCTGCGCAGCCAATCGACGGTGTGCTCGAGGGGGCGACTGTATAGGAAGTAGACCATGCCCAGGGCGAACAGGTTCTTGGCGCGGTCCTTGTCCTTGGTGCGGAGCGGCGCGTCTTTCAGGGCCTCGCGGGTGAGCTTGGTCATGTCGACCGTGATCACCTGCCACGCAGAAAGGCTGTCGTCTTCGAGGGGGTTGCTCTCGTAGCCCGCCTTGGTGAGGTTGCGATTGTTGAACGCGGCGCTGTTCACCAGCACGAGGCCGCCCTTCCTGAGTCGCTCGATGTTGGTCTTCAGGGCGGCAGGATTGAACGCGACCAGCACATCGGGGCGGTCGCCTGGAGTGCGGATCTCCGTGGCCCCGAACTGCAACTGGAAACCAGACACGCCGAACAGGGTGCCGGCCGGGGCGCGGATCTCGGCGGGGAAGTCGGGCAGCGTGGAGACATCGTTTCCAACCAGCGCCGAGGTCTTGGTGAACTGGGTGCCTGTGAGCTGCACGCCATCGCCAGAGTCACCCGCGAATCGGATAACGACGCTTTCTAGTTGTTCAGGGGCTTCGGCAGTCGGGGAACTGGGCTGAGTGGACAAGACGCCTCCGTTGGCAGCCCTCGCGTGCGCGAGAGGTCTGCCCTTGTATGGGGGAGACGATACCGGTCTATGCCTGGGGTTTCTACTCTTTTTCGGGCTATTTATTGTGGGCTGCAAGCAATTCCGAAGAATTCGAGACTACCGTGCGGTTCAGGGCCTCGAGAGTTGTCCAGTACCCGTTGATTACGGTCGCTGGCTGCGGGGGCCGGGGAAGCAGCCGTAGCGGCCGTCTCCTACGGTGACCGTGTTGCTGCCGTGTAGCGAGGTCAGCAGGATGCGGCAGGGCCGGTCCTCGGGTTCGAGGCTGGGCCCTGCAGACTGCTGCTCCTGTTCGTCGACAATGGCGCCCTCGTCGAGGGGATAGCCGGCGTAGGTAAGGAAATGGTCGTCGGCTGATAGGAAGGGCTGTCCCGGCGCCACCTGCTCGAAGAAGTGCAGGGCGACGGCGGTCTCGCGGGTGGGAACGAAGGGGACCCCTACCTGCTCAGTCGTTCCGTCGTGCCGCAGCAGAAGCCAGCGCAGGTGGCCCTGTTCCAGGTTGCTCTCACAAACCAGGAAGCCTGAACCATCGCGCAGCCACTGGAAGCAGATGAAGGCTCCCCGCCACAGGGTTCGAGAGTTGCCGTCCAATTCGAGCAATTCCAGCGCTTGGAAAGGCCCGTGCCCTTCGGGAGCAAGCGCTACGGCGAGCTGGCTCCCGCGGGGCTCCCAGCGGAACGCCGCGCGGCCTGGATAGCTGTACAGGTCGCGCAGGTGCTCGCCCTGGGGATCGACCAGGACCAGTGCATCCTCGCGTTCGCCGCGGCTGCCGTAGACCAGGGCCTTCCCCTCGGGGTGCCAGGCGGGCGCGTAGAAGGAGCCGGCCGAGCCGACCAGCAGCGAGTCCATGTTGTCCAGCGGGTCGCACAGGTGCAGCAGCGCCTGCTGGTCGTCGGGGTGGTCGGTGCGTACCGCGAGACGCCTGCCGCCTGGCTGCCAGGCCCAGAACAGCGGCGACCCGGATGCAATTCGAATGTCCTCGCCGTCGCCCGTGTAGGGCACCAGGTCGAGGTGCATGAGCTCGTCTTCCTGGTGCAGCACCATCAAGTGCTCGTCGTCGGGTGCCCATTCCAGGTGAATTGCGGTGCCGTGCTCGCGGCCCCACGGTTCCCAGACGCGTACGCCATCCTTGTGCATGACGAAGACCTTGCTGCCCGGCCAGTAGGGTGGCAGTTCGTCGCCTTCAGCACGGTCTTCTTCGCCATCCGGGATGTCCTGGTCGTCCTGGTCGTCTTCGTTGTAGACGACCAGCACCATGCCCCGGCCGACGATGTCGCTGCTGTCTTCCTCGTCCTCGCGTCCGACGCTGACGACCTCCCACTCGTCGTCCTCGGCGCCCTCGTCGTCCATCCATGGTTCCCATGGATAGAGTTCGCGGTCTTCGAGCAGCGTCGGAAGCAGGCCGAACACGGCGACTCGCTCTCCGTCTCGGCTGGAGATCGGGTTGGTGAATACCAGGCCATCCTCCAGGTTGCCGCACACGCCGGGTAGGGGCGGCATGCCGGGTAGCGTCGAGAAGTCCTCGGTACTCCAACTCAAGCGCTCTGAGCGCCGGCCATCACCCTCGGAGATATAGATGTGGCCGTCGTCGCCCGTGTACACCACCTCGATCTCGCGGGGAATTGCGTGCTCCCCGCTTGTCTCGATGGCTGTTACGGATTCGACCGATCGCATGACCAGAGTCTACACGTTTTCAGCGTCGCCACTTGCCGCGGCCGGGTCGCGGCCGACCTGCTGTGACCACCCCCTGGCGGTCCACTTCGTCGACCAGGTGGCTGAGCAGTGAGGCGATGATGCCAGCGTCTTCGAGGATCTCGCGAGGGGCACCTCCGAGACTCGGCGCGAAGCGGACCTGCCCGGGTCTCTCCATCCGCTCGAAGCGCAGCCTCAGCGCGGGGTAGGGGAAGGTCACCGCTTCCGCCACGTAGCCCTCTGCCAACTCGCGGTTGTCCCACCACAGCACCCGCAGATCGAGGCTGGGCAGGGTGGCCGCGACCAGGGCCGGCAGCACTTCGTGGGCTGGTGGAGCATCGCGGCTCCAACTGGAGACTGTGTCCACGAGCTCTTCTGGAGACCACGACAGCAGGTTCCAGGCCAGCGGCCACCAGTACAACGGGAGTTCGGCTGCGTGGGCTCCTACGAAAGCACCGCTGGCTGCCTGCAACTGGTCGGGGTCGCCGGTGGCGTGGTAGGCAGCGAGGTAGGCGGCGGCGCCGAGATATTCGCCGACTTCCGGCGGCTCGGGCAGCTGCTCGAGGGCCCTGGTGCAGTAGCTGCTGTCCCCCGTGATGCGCCAGTTGCGGAGCAGTGCCGGGATCGCTGCGGCGCCCGCTGGCAGGGTCGGCAGCAAGGCCCGCACGGTCTCGCGAAAGGGCCCCGAGGCGTCCAGGACCCAGCAGTCGCAGCAGATCCGGGCCCACTCGCCGCGCTCTTCCGGCGCTACGTGATCGATGCCCGATGGCACGAGGGCCGCGCCCAGCTTGTCCAGCCAGCGGCGCTTCTCGGTCAACTGGTACAGGGCCAGCCAGGAGCGGAGATGTTGCGTAGTTGCTCGCTGCGGTGCCGCAGCTTCGAGGGCGGGGACGGCCCCCTGCAGCACCTCGCGGCACTGCTCTCTGGCACCGACCATGCTCATCCCTCGGTCCCCGCTTCGCTGCGTTGCAGCCGCAGGGCGAGCCACTCGACGTCGTCGAGCCTCTCGACGACCACGAAGCCGAACTCGCCCAGCGCGCGGAGGACCTGTTGCTCCTGGTTCAGCAGGATCCCGCTGACAATGAGCGAGCCCCCCACCTCGACGCGCTCATCGAGCTGTGCCGCCAGCTCCACCAGGACGGGTGCGATGAGGTTGGCGAGAACGACAGGGAATCGCTCGGGAGGAGCGGCTTCGGGACCGCCGACATAGAGAGCCAGTTGGCTGTCGAGTCGGTTGTGCCGTGCGTTCTGGCGGGCGGCCTGGATTGCCTGCTCGTCGGTGTCGACGGCCACCGCACGCGCTGCGCCGCACAGCAGTCCGGACAGGGCCAGGATTCCGGTTCCTGTGCCCACGTCCAGCAGTGCCGGTGGCGGGTTGCTCTCGTGGGCCAGCAGGTGGTCGAGCAGCGTGGCGCAGCCGGCGGTGGTGAAGTGGGTTCCCGTTCCGAATGCCAGGCCCGGGTCGATCTCGAGGATCCGGACCCGTTCCTCGATCTCGGGCGTTTCGCTCCAAGAGGGAACTACCTGGATCCGTGGACAAAGGCGGAAGGTGGTGAATCCCGATTTCCAGCTAGCGTTCCAGTCCTGTTGTGGCAGTTCGGCGAGGGAGATACTGGAGACTTCGATACCCATGCCGGCGAGTGCGCTTCGCACCGAGTCCTGCAGGGTGGCGGGCGAGGTCTCTGCTGCGAACCAGCCCCTGATCTGGACGCTGCCGCCGGGATTGGTGGGTAGGGCCGGGGTCCATTCGCGTGGATCCCCGCTCACGATGGGTCCATTGTCGTGGTCACGGAAGTGCAGGCCAGGGTGGTCTTCCTGGGTGCCCGTTGCGCCCAGTTCGAGCAGGGCCTGTGCGGCCAGCTCGGCGAAGGCATCGGGCACTTCGAGGCTCAACTCGAGCCAGTCCTGCCCGGCCCCGGACTCAGCGGGGGAACAGGCCATCTGGGTCATCGGGTAGAACCATTTCGCCGCGTTCGGTGAGCTCGTAGCGAAGGGCCGCCTCTACGAACAGGGGATGCGCGCTCGGCAATTGCCTGCCGTTGACAAAAAAGGTGGGAGTGCCCTCGAGGCCGGCCTCCTTGCCCTGTCGGACCTGAGTACGCACCTCCTCCAAGACGGTGTCCTTCTGCAAGCATTCCTCGAAGGAATCCAGGTCCAATCCGAGTTGAGCGGCGATGCTCAGCAGCTTGCTACGGCCCAGGTCGTCCTGGTTCTCGAAGGTCAGGTCATGAAAAGGCCAGAACTTGGCCTGTCGCTTCGCGCATTGGACCGCCACCGCCGCCTCGCAGGCGTCGGGGTGGACGTCTCGCTTGAGATTGTCGTTGCAGGCTGTGCCGAGGGGGTAGTTCTTGAACACGAAGCCGACCCGGTCTCCGTAGCGATGCGCGATGTCCTTGAGGAAGACGCCCGCCAGCCGGCAGTGCGGGCATTCGAAGTCCGCGAACTCGGTGACGACGAGCCCACTGTCCAGGTCACCCTTGGTGGCGTCGAAGGGGTTGAGCTCGAGAGGTGTGCCGTCAAGGCTCGGGTAGGCCGCCAGGAACTCCTTGATGGCGCTGCGTGCCTGCTCGAGTGCTTGCTCGTCGGTCTCGGCGTTGCCCGGGCTGGCTCCTTCGTCGTCGGCACCGGCCGAGGCCGCAGTGTCGATGTCCTCGATCCAGCCTGTGTACATCTGGTAGCCCCTGTAATCCATGATCAGCATCACTGCGATGCTGATCAGCACCAGTGTGCGGGGGCTGGTCTTGAGGTCCTTGATGATCTCGGCGCCGCCTCCGCCATGGCTGACGTAGGCAAGCAGCGCCGAGACGACCGTGACGGCGTCGAGACCCAGGCAGTAGATACAGAACTTGCCTATGACGAAGGCCTGTACAGCCAGCAGGTAGCCAGAGAAGGCGAGGGCAGGCACGAAGGCAACGGTGGCCAGGGCCATCAGGTCCCGGCGTCTGCGGGCGCTGCCCCACAAAGAGCCCGCTGCGAGGACTGCAATCATGAAGAAAAAGCCCAGTGCGGGCACGGATACCGGCATGGGCAGGCGCTCCGCGCCCAGGGAGATCTTTGCGTAGCGGCTGGTATTGACCTCGGCGCAGCCGCCGCCCTCGCCGCACACTCCCTCGAAGCCGAGGATGGCTGTGGCCGGGCCGGGGGGCGCGTGGTTCAGGTCGAAGTGCTTGCTGGTCAGGACCATGCCGAGGAAGAGCCCGATAAGGGCCAACAACAGCAGCGCGATGGGGGCAGCTTTGTTGAACACCCGCTACTCCTCCAGTAACTCGTCAATGGTCATTACGGTCTTGCGCAACAGCTTGGGGGTATAGCCCTGGTGGCGTTCCCTGATCTTGCCGGCAGAGTCGATGAGGACGAGAGTCGGCAACGAACCTACCTGCCACTTCTTTGCTGCGTTCGCACCCTCACGGTCGTGCAGCATCGGATAAGAAACCGGGAAGCTACCAAGGAAGTCCTCGGCATCGCTCTTTTTGTCGTCGATTGATACGCCGACCACGATGACGTGCTTGTCCCGGTACAACTGCCAGGTCAGCTCAAGGGCCGGCACCTCCTTGCGGCAGGGACCGCACCATGAGGCCCAGAAGTTGAGCACGACGATGTAGCCCTTGAGCTCACTGAGCCGCTGCTTGCCGGGCCGGCCCAGCAGGGGCAGGTGAAAGTCCGGTGCGCGCATGCCGACCTTGCCTCCTTCGGGCAACTTCGAGACTGCGGCGAGCTTTTCCGGATCGACCAGCGCGATGCTCTCGTCTCGGCTCGGGTCGTCGATACAGATGAGGTCCTCCGCGCAGTCTGGATCCTCGCAGTCGGTCTTGTTGTCGCCATCGTCGTCGATCTGGTTGTCACAGATCTCGCTGCAGACGGGGTCCTCCGCGCAGTCTGGGTCCTCGCAGTCGGTCTTGTTGTCGCCATCGTCGTCGACCTGGTTGGTGCAGTCCTCGCTACAGATGGGGTCTTCAGCGCAGTCTGTGTCCTCGCAGTCGGTGGTGCCGTCTTTGTCGTCGTCGACCTGGTTGTCGCAGTCTTCGTCGCCGGTTGACAGGCAGGCGGGGTCGCTGGCGCAGAACGGGTCCTCGCAGTCGGCCTTGCCGCTGCTGTCGTTGTCGATTCCGTCAGTGCAATCCTCGGGGCCACTGGTATCCGGGCCCACGCGCTCATCTCTGTGCTCGTCCTGGCGTTTCTCTGGCCCCTCGAAGTCGGTCTCGCCGAAGCCCTTCGTTCTGGGCGCTGTCTTCGGCGCGTTGCCACCCGTGGCCCAGGGGTCCTGGTCGTTTTCATCGCCCGAGCAGGCCGGTCCGGCGACCATCAACAGCAGGGCGAGTATAGGTAGGCGCGTGCGCATGAGCGGCGCGAATGAACCACGGCGACCCGTGCCTGTCAACGCATCGTGGATGCCGGCGACTGCGCGCTCTGATAGCCTGCCCCCGCCATGTCGAACCCGGGCAACAGCGAAGGTGGTCTGAAGGTCATCAGCGTCAACAAGAAGGCGCGCCACCGCTACCACATCGAGGACACGATCGAGGCCGGCCTGGTGCTGCTGGGCTCCGAGGTGAAGTCCCTGCGAAGGGGGAGGGTCTCCCTCAAGGAGGGCTACGTCCGTCTCGAAGAGGGTGAGTCCTGGCTGGTGGACGTGCACATCCCACCCTACGAGCAGGCCAATCGTCAGAACCACGAGCCGCTTCGGCCGCGCAAGCTGCTGCTCCACAAGCGGGAGATCCAGCGGCTGTTCGGCAAGATATCCCGCCAGGGCTACACCCTCGTACCGCTGCGGCTGTACTTCCGGCGTGGCAAGGCCAAGCTCGAGATCGGCCTCGGTCGTGGCAAGAAGCTGCACGACAAGCGCCAGGACCAGAAGGCAAAGGACGCCGCCCGCGAGATGGACCGCGCGCGCAAGCAGCGCTAGGCAGCGCTGGACCGCGTCGAACCCGCGTCGAACCCGCGTTGAACCCGCGTTGATAGCACCGACGCTATCAACCCTGACAGTCGGTTCCCCAGCAAGCTATCACTTCTGATAGCAATGCTCGACGAAGATTCTCAGAAAAGGACGTTGCTCTCTCGGTTCTGCCTTCATATAGTGGCGAGAAGTGGGGAATTGTGGCGGAAGTGTGTTGAAGTTGACCCCGGAGAGTGATGTTCCAAGTGCGCGGACAGTTCGACGTCCGTATGGACGCGAAGGGTCGCCTGCCGCTGCCGGTTCGCTTGCGCGAGCGGATGCAGGAGGCGGGCGAAGGCCGTCTTGTACTGGCCTGCTGGGACGGCGGACTCCAAGCCTTCACCGAGACCCGCTGGCGAAAGATGGAGCGTCGTTTCGCCGGCGTCTCGCTGTTCGACAAGCGCAGTCGGGCGTTTCTGCACGCTTACGTAGCCGGTGCCGCCGAGGTGGAACCCGACAACCAGGGACGGATTCTCGTGCCTGCCCCACTGCGTCGTCGTGCCGGTCTGAGCCGAGACTGCGTGATCCTCTCGTACCTCGGGCTGCTCGAAATCTGGGATTCGGGGCGCTGGGAGAGCCGGCAGGAAGAGGCCGTGGCTGCTGTCGACGAGGACTCGGGTGTCGGCGACCTCATGGCCTTCGACCCCGACGACGAGGGCGAGGACCTCTAGGCCATGGCCGGGTAGGGTTTATGCCGGCAGACTTCCAGCACACTCCGGTTCTTCTCGACGAGTCCATTGAGGCATTGGCCCTCAAGGACGGCGGCACCTACATCGACGTCACGGCAGGTGGCGGCGGTCATTCCAGTGAACTCCTCCGGAAGCTGGGTCCCGGCGGGCGCCTCCTCGCGCTCGACCGTGACGCCGATGCCGTGGCTGCTGCTACCGCACGTCTCGCCGCCGTCCAGGCGGAACTGGGCGAGCGCTGCGCCCCCTTTGAGGTGGTGCACGCACCCATGTCAGAGCTTGCTGCCGTCCTCGAGCAGAGGGGGCTCGAGGACGGCTCTATCGACGGCATTCTTGCCGACCTCGGAGTCTCGTCCCACCAACTCTCGACCGCGAGTCGAGGCTTCTCCTTTGCGCACGAAGGCCCTCTCGATATGCGCATGGATCGCAGCTCGGGCTGCTCGGCTGCCGACCTGGTCAATGAACTGCCCGAGTCGGAGTTGGCGGACATTATCTATCGCTACGGCGATGAGCCGAAGTCGCGGCGCATTGCCCGTGCCATCGTTCGCGCTCGTGGCGCTGGGCCGATCACCAGTACCGGCCAACTGGCGGAGATCGTTGCTGGCGCGGTGGGGGGCCGCCGCGGCGCGAAGCTCCACCCGGCGACCCGCACCTTCCAGGCCTTGCGCATTCACCTCAACGATGAGGTCGGTGAACTGAGCTCGCTGTTGGAAGCGGGTCTCCGGCTGCTCCGCCCGGGCGGTCGTTGGGCTGTGATTACCTTCCATTCCGGCGAGGATCGGGCGGTAAAACACTACTTCGCGGCCCTCGCCCGCGGCTGTACCTGCCCATCGTCCCTGCCCGTCTGCGTGTGCGACGGGCAGCCGCAGGTTCGGCTGCTGCCGCGCAAGGGCATCGCGCCAGGCGCCGACGAACGGACAGCCAATCCAAGAGCTCGCAGCGCCCGTCTGCGGGTGGCTGAGTTGCTGCACGCAGTTGCACCAGGGGAGGAACCAGCGGTTGAACACTGAGTTGCGCCGACAGTTCGGTTGGGGGGGAGCTGTGTTGACGACGATTGCCGTCGCCAGTTCCCTGATCTTCGTGGCCTGGGCCAAGATGGAAACGGTCCAGATTACCTACCAGATCGACTCCCTCGTCGACGAGGCCGAAGAGTTGTCCAACGAGCAGCGACGCTTGCGCGCGGAGCTCGCCGAGTTGCGCTCGCCCGGCCACCTGGAGAGCCTTGCGACCACTCTCGGGCTATCCGCACCCGAGCCGGGGCAGGTCGTCGTCGTCACCGAGGACCCCGAAGGCCTCAATGCCGCACTGTCGGCCGAGGGTGGCCAGTGACTACCCGATCCGGTACCTACCGCAGGCCGACTCCTCCCACGGGCTCGCGCTTGAACCGAGCACAGCAAAGCCGTCTGCGTGCCGAGAACACGGGCGCCCATCGGCGCGTCGACAGCGTCCTGCCGCCAGACTCTTTCGCCATAAACATGCGGCTGTCCGCGGTAATGGTCCTGTTCTTGTTGATGTGGTTGGCGGTCCTCGGACGCGCCAGCTACCTCGTGATGGGCCCCAACCTGCGTCTTGACAACCTGCTTGAAGGTCAACACGAGGCGGTCGTGAAGATTGCGCCGAAGCGGGGCAGCATTGTCGATCGTCTGGGCCGGCCTCTGGCGGTCTCTGTCGAGGTGAAGAGCCTGTTTGGCGATCCGAAGATGGTCGAAGATGCCGATGCGGCGGCCGAATTGCTGGCGCCGTTCATCGATCGGGATGTCGCAGACATTCGCACCCGTCTGACTCGCGAGCGGACTCGCTTTGTCTGGCTTGCCCGCCAGCTTCCGCACCATGTTTCCGACAGCATAGCGGCCCTCCACATCCCGGGGGTCCACCTCATGCCCGAGGCAAAACGGGAGTACCCGTTCGGGGCCCTGGCGTCGCAACTGCTCGGTTTTGTCGGCATCGACGGAGGGGGTCTCGAGGGCATCGAGGCTCGCTACAACGACCTGATGATGGGGGATACCTTCCAGTACCGAACCTTCCGCGATGGTCGGCGCAGGGCACTGAGCTACTCGGCGGTGCTCGGCAGGCAGTCCACGGAGGGCCATACCCTGGTACTCAGCATCGATCACAACATCCAACATCGTGCCGAAGAGGCTCTCGAGGCTGCGATCGTGCGTTCCGAGGCGACGGCCGGCTGGGCGGTAGTGATGGAAGCGGACACCGGCGCGGTCCTGGCCAGCGCCTCCTGGCCGGACTTTGATCCGAACGACTTCCGCCATTCTCATCCCGACCAGAGGCGCAACCGAGGACTGAGCGAAGTGTTCGAGCCGGGCTCGACGATGAAGGCGTTCGTGATCGCCGAGATCCTGGAACGGGGTCTTGCCACTCCGGATGAGCAGCTCTACTGCGAGAATGGTGCCTTCCGCATCGGTCGCCGCACGATCCGTGACTCCCATCCCTACCAGCAACTTAGCGTCTCCGATATCCTCAAGCACTCCTCGAACATTGGTACTGCCAAGCTGGGCGAGCGCCTCGGTCCGCCGGCCCTGGAGGCCATGTTCCGTCGCTTCAACTTCGGGTCGAAAACGGGGACCGACGTGTGGGGCGAGGAGGCCGGGATCCTGCGTCCCGCCTCGTCGTGGTCGCGAGTGGGCTTCGCCAACCACTGCTTTGGGCAGGGCATGGCAGTGACCGGGATCCAGTTGGCGGGGGCCTTCTCTGCCCTGGTCAACGGCGGCCGCAGCGTCACGCCGCACTTCGTGGCTGAGGTTCGTAGTCGAGAAGGCGAGTTGCTCGACGACCGTCGACCGTCAACTTCCGGTGATCAGGTGCTGTCCGAGCAGGTGAGTGAGCAAATGCGGGCGATGCTGGGCCTGGTGGTCGAGGAGGGCGGAACCGGTGTTCGCGCTGCCCTGGACGAGTACACCGCTGGTGGTAAGACCGGGACTGCACAGAAGGTGCGCGACGGTCGCTACGCACCCAACCTGTTCGTGTCTTCGTTCGTGGGCTTCGCACCGCGCGACGACCCACGCATCGTGGTACTCGCTGTGATCGACGAGCCGACCAACGAGGGGTTCCGCCACTTCGGCGGTACGGCTGCAGGTCCGGTGTTCAAGGAGGTCGCGACCTACGCTCTGCAGGAACTCGGGGTGGCCCCGGACAAGGCGCTTCCAGCCAAGCTCCTGGCCGAACGCAGAGCACGACACGTGGAGTCCGAGAGCCGTCGCATGGCCCGAGCGGGCCTGCCGAAGCTGCCTGCCCTGGTCGCCGCGCAGGCCGAGTCAGAAGCTGCCACCGAGAAGGCCTGGACGATGCCCGATCTGCGCGGCCTGTCCCTTCGCGATGCGGCCCTTGTTCTCGTTCCCAGTGGCGTGCAGCTCGAGTTGCTGGGCTCGGGACTGGTAACCCAGCAGGAACCATTGCCCGGAGCAACCTTCGGCGACGGCCAGGTCGTGCGCCTCGCGCTGTCGGTGGGCTCCGCGCCGGAGAATCACAGGCAGTGATGCTGTCGGACCTTGTCGGGCGGCTGCCTTTGTTGTCCCGTAGGGGACCGCAGGATACAAGGCTGCTGTCGGCGACCGCTGACTCCAGGGAGGTGGGCCCCGGCACCTTGTTCGCAGCGATCGAAGGCAGCGCCACCGACGGACATCGTTTCATTCCCCAGGCTCTCGAACGTGGCGCCGTAGCCATCTTGCTGCGCCGTTGGCCCGAGTCCTGGCCTGAGGACGTGGTCGGTCTGCAGGTCGACGATCCGCGGCGTAGCCTCGCCGTGGCTGCATCGGCCCTGGCTGGGGATCCTGCAGAGGCGATGAGCGTGATCGCGGTCACCGGCACCAACGGCAAGACCACCACCGTCAGTATCGTCCGCTCCATCCTCGATGCAGCGGGGCTACGAGGCGGCACCCTGGGCACTACGGGCATCGCCTGGAATGGCGCAGAGGGCGAGGTCAGTCACGCTGCGACCCACACCACTCCCGAGGGTCCGGCGCTGTACGCCTGGCTGCAGCAGATGCGTGAGGATGGTGTACAGGCGGTTGCACTGGAGCTCAGTTCCCATGCGCTCCACCAGGGCCGTGCTGCCGGTTTGTCCGTGAACGTAGCGGCCTGGAGCAATCTCGGCCGTGATCACCTCGACTACCACGGTGATCTCGAGCGCTACGAGCAGGCCAAGGCTCTGCTGCTGACCGAGTGGCTGCCCAATTGGGGTGCGAGCGGCTGCACGGCGGTACTGAATGTCGACGATCCCGTGGTTGCTGGGCACCAGGGTCGTTGGCCTAGGCTGCTTCGGGTCTCCTGTCAGCCCGGCGCGGTGGAACGCGGAGAAGCGGATCTCGCGCCTGCCGCGGATCCGTCCTTCGGACTCGATGGGGTTCGCGCCGATCTGAGTTGGAACACCCGAAGGCTGCACCTGCGTACCTCGTTGCTGGGCCGACACAACCTCGCCAATTGCCTGCTTGCTGGCGGCTGCGCGCTTGCCTCGGGGATCGAGGCTGCCGCCGTTGAGCGCGGCTGGGCGGAGACCCGTGGCGCTGCTGGTCGCCTGGAGCGTGTCGAGCGCGCCGACGGTCGGGGGCCGCTGGTGTTGGTGGACTACGCCCACTCTCCCGACGCCCTGGCCGAGGCCCTCTCGGCGTTGCGCAGCCTCCGTCCTGCCCGCGTGATCACGGTGTTCGGTTGCGGTGGCGATCGTGACCACGGCAAGCGCCCCCTCATGGCTGCGGCGGCTGCCTCGGGCTCGGACCTGGTGTTCCTGACTTCCGACAATCCGCGCGGTGAAGCGCCCGAGGCCATCCTCGATGCAGCGGAGCCCGGCCTGGCCGCGAGCAATGCCTCCTACCGGCGTATGGCAGATCGCGGCGAGGCAATCGCGGCGGCCGTCGCCGAAGGAAGCGCCGGGGATGTCGTGCTGGTGGCGGGCAAGGGCCACGAGACCTGGCAGGAAGTGGACGGACAGAAGCTACCTTTTGACGATTGCGAGCATGCCCGGCAGGCGCTGGAGATCTGGACGTGAGCGGCGAGGGCCTCTACTCGCCGCCGGGCCGCCTGTCCGTGGACGAGCTGTTGGCCGCGACGGGGGGCCGCCTCATCGCGGGGCCAGCCACTGGGACCTGGTCGCTGTGCACCGACAGTAGAGAGCTCAGCGACGATTCGGTGTTCGTCGCGCTGGTCGGCGAAAACCACGACGCGCACCGCTTCGTGCAGGACGCTCTCAACTCTCATGCCTGCGGTGCTCTGGTTGCCGAGGATCGTCTCGGCGAGTTGCAGCTTCCCGACGCAATTGCGGGTCCGGTCATCGCGGTCGAGGACACGCTGGTCGCGTTCGGCGAGATCGCCGGGGCATTCCTGAGGAGCCACGGACCCAGGGTGGCAGCCATCACAGGGTCCGTCGGCAAGACCACTACCCGTGCCATGCTCGCATCAATCCTGGGCCAGCAGTCCGACGGTTTGCAGACGCACGGCAACTTCAACAACCGCATCGGCATGCCCCTCACCCTGCTCCGTCTGCAGGCCGCTCAGCGCTGGGCTGTGTTGGAGCTGGGCATGTCCGAGCCGGGCGAGTTGCGCCTGTTGGCACGTATCGCCGCTCCTGAGGTACGGGTCATCACCGAGGTGTCGGCAGCGCACCTGGAGTTCTTCCCGTCGGTGGCAGCGATCGCCGACGCCAAGGGCGAGTTGTTCGAGGAAGCTCGGCCCGGCGATCTGCTGGTGATGCCACGAGACAACCCGCTGTCTGCGCGCTTCCCCAAGCCCTCGGGCTGTCGACTCGTGTACTTCAGTCTCGACGCCCAGGCCGATGCCGAGGTGCGGGCCCTGCAGATCGACGACCTTGGTCGCGACGGCAGCCGCGTGCGGTTTCTGCTTCACGGCCAGGAAGTGCAGACCACTGTGCCGCTGCCGGGTCGGCACCAGGTGCACAACGCCCTGGCTGCGGCTGCCGCAGCACACGGAATGGGTGCGTCGATCGAGGCGGTAGCTCTCGGTCTTGCTTCGGTGGAAGTGCCGGGTCGTCGCATGAAGATCGTTGAAGTCTCCGGGGTCACCGTTCTGGACGATGCCTACAACGCCAATCCCGCGTCAGTGGCTGCGGCGCTGCAGACCCTCGCGTCACTGCCCACCAGTGGTCGCAGGATCGCGGCGCTGGGGGACATGCTCGAGCTGGGCCCGAGCGCCGGGGAGCTGCATGCCGAAGTGGGCGAGCAGGCCGCGGCACTTGGCGTCGATTTACTGGTTGGAGCCGGCCCGCTCATGAGCCACGCCGTGGCTGCCGCCCGAGCGGCAGGCATTCGCGCCGAGGCCGTTGCGGATTCTCCGGCCGCTGGTGGAGTACTGCTCGACAGCCTGTCGCCCGGCGACCTGCTGCTGCTCAAGGGTTCACGGGGAATGAAGATGGAGGCCGCCCTCCTGCCACTGGCTGCCGATTCCGGGAGGAACTGAACAACTCATGCTGTATCACCTGCTGTATCCGCTGTCGGAGTCGTCGGCTGCGTTCAACGTGGTTCGCTACATTTCGTTCCGCTCTGCCGCGGCCATGGGCACGGCGCTGCTCATCTGCATCTTGTTCTATCCGTCGTTCATCCGGTTCCTTCAGCAGCGCCGTTACGGCCAGGAGATCCGGGAGATCGGGCCTGACCACCAACAGAAGGCAGGTACGCCGACCATGGGCGGCCTGTTGATTATGTTGTCGGTGCTGATTTCGACCCTGCTGTGGGCACGCCTGGACGAGCCGCGGGTCTGGATGGCGCTGACCATCGCCGTGGGCTTCTGCGCTGTCGGCTTTGTGGACGACTGGAGCAAGATCTCGCAGAAGAGCAGCGCAGGACTCAGCGGCAAGGTCAGGCTGCTGATCGAATTTGCCATCGCGGGCGGCGTTCTCTGGGCGGGGGTGGCCTGGTGGGGGCTCAGCACCGCACTACCGGTTCCGTTCTTGAAGGCGGTGTCGCTGGAGTTGGGCTGGTTTTACGTTGCGGTAGGCGCCTTCCTTATCGTCGGCACAGCCAATGCCGTCAATCTCACCGACGGCCTGGACGGCCTGGCCATCGGACCGGTGATGACCAGCGCGCTTACCTTCGGCTTGCTGGCCTACCTGGCTGGCAACGTGAACTATGCCGGCTACCTGCAGATCCCCTACGTGGCGGGCGCGGGTGAGTTGACCGTGATGACCGTCACGCTGGCCGGCGCCGGCATGGGCTTCCTCTGGTACAACGCCTACCCCGCTTCGATCTTCATGGGCGACACTGGTTCGCTGTCGTTGGGCGGAGTCATCGGCGCCCTTGCGGTGCTCACCCACAACGAACTGCTGCTGGCCATCGTCGGCGGCGTCTTCCTGGCGGAAGCGCTCAGCGTGATCATCCAGGTGGTCTCCTTCAAGACCACAGGCAAGCGAGTCTTCGCAATGGCTCCAATCCACCATCACTTCGAGAAGAAGGGTTGGGAGGAGCCGAAGATCATCGTCCGTTTCTGGATCATCTCCATTCTCCTGGCGCTGTTCGCGCTGATGACCCTCAAGCTGCGCTGATGCCAGACCGAAAGAACCCCATGCGCGACCTTCGTGATGTCGACCCGGTAGTCCTATCCTGCATTCTCGCCCTGCTCGCCATCGGCGTGGCGATGGTCTATTCGGCCGGGGCTATCTACGCTGCCGACGTGCACGGCGACGAGATGTACTACATCCGTCGTCATGCGGTGTTTGCGCTGATTGGCCTGTGCGCCCTGACGGCCACCGCCGCAATTCCCTACCAGAGCTGGCGTCCCTGGACCTATCCGGCCCTTGGCGTGGCTACCTTGCTGTTGACCCTGGTGCTGGTGCCCGGAATCGGGGTCGCGATGGGAGGAGCCACCCGCTGGTTGCCCCTGGGTCCGGTCTTCCTGCAGCCGTCCGAGTTCGCCAAGCTCGCAGTTCTGCTCTACCTCGCGTACTCGCTCGAGAAGAAGCAGAGCCACATCGGCACATTTTCCGTCGGCATCCTTCCGCACCTGTTGTTTGTTGGCTTGGTGCTTGCCCTGATTCTCGTGGAGCCGGACTTCGGGACCACGATGACTCTTGCCGCCATCCTCTTCCTGATGATGTTTATTGCCGGGGTGAAGGTGCGGCACCTGGCTGGGATTCTTGCCATTGGACTGCCGTGCGCGTGGTTGATTCTGACGGGCGCGGAGTATCGCCGCGCCCGGCTGGTCGCTTTCATGGACCCGTGGGCGCACAAGGCCGAGAGTGGCTTTCAACTCATCCAGAGTTGGTTGGCATTTCGTTCCGGCGGCGTCCTCGGCGTCGGCATGGGCGAAAGTTCGCAGAAGCTGTTCTTCCTGCCGGCGGCTCATACCGACTTCATCTTCGCGGTGATCGGAGAAGAGTTCGGCCTGGTGGGAGCGGCTCTCGTCATCGGCCTGTTCGGCCTGCTCGTGTTCCGTGCTGCCCGTTGCTGCCAGGCCGCGCCGGATCTGTTCGGTCGTCTGCTGGGCGTGGGCTTGACCTTGTTGGTGGGCCTTCAGGCCGCGGTGAACATGGCCGTTGTCACCGGCTTGTTGCCGACCAAGGGCCTGACCTTGCCGCTTGTCTCGTATGGTGGTTCGTCCTTGGTGCTGACGCTGGCGTTGCTGGGAATCCTCTTGAACGTGACTGCGCAAGCGAGAAGGCGTACTGTTCTCAGCGACGTCCCGAAGTCTCCGTTCCGGGTTGGGTCCGGGCGGCGGAGGGTACGTGCCGGCGCGGTTCCCGGCTGAGGGAGTTCGCCGGTGTCCCGTGGGACACAGGGAGTTGCGGCAATGGCCGATACAGCGGTCAAGGTGATCATCGCGGGCGGGGGCACTGGTGGGCACTTTTTCTCTGGTGTCGCGGTGGGTGAGGCGTTCTGTGCCCGCTCCTCGGACACCGAGGTGATCTACGTCGGGACTCAGCGGGGCATTGAAGCGCGAGTCGGCCCGAAAGAAGGCCTGGACGTGCGCTTCATCGACGTCTCCGGGGTTCGCGGCAAGGGGCTCGTGGCTCGGCTGAAGGCGCTACTACAGTTGCCAAAGGCGCTGCTCCAGTCGCTGGCGCTGCTGCGGCGCGAGAAACCCGACATCGTCATGGGTGTCGGCGGCTACGCCTCGGGTCCGGTGGTGTTGGCCGCCTGGCTGACGCGCCGCTGCACTGGCATCATCGAGCAGAACTCGGTGGCTGGCACCACCAATCGCTACCTGGGGCCCCTGGTGAAGCGGGTCTTCGTGGCCTTCGATGCGGCCAAGGCGGCCTTCCCGGGCAAGAAGGTGCACATCACCGGCAATCCCATCCGGGCCGCCGTGGTGGAACTGTTGACATTGGACTCGACGGGGACAGTGGGGGTCGGCCATCAACTCAAGCTGCTGGTGGTGGGTGGCAGCCAGGGCGCCCAGGCAATCAACGAGGCCATGATGGATGCCGCGCGGCTGCTTCCCGAGCAACTGCGCGCCCGTCTCTACGTCACCCACCAGACCGGTGAGGCCGACTGTCAGCGCGTTACCGACGCCTACCAGGAGAACGGCGTGACGGCCGAGGTCGTTCCCTTCATCACGGCCATGGCCGAGGCCTATCGTGCCGCTGATGTCGTCCTGTGCCGTGCCGGAGCTCTGACCGTCTCCGAACTCAGTATTTCTCAGCGCGGCTCCCTGCTGGTTCCCTATCCTTATGCGATCGACAATCACCAGGAGCGGAATGCAGCGGTGCTCGCCGACGCGGGCGCCGGCGAGGTGATCCTCCAGGATCGACTCAATGGTGAGTTGCTGGTGGAGACCCTGATGCGGTTTGTCGACCAGCCACGCGCCCTGCAGGAAATGGCCTGGAAGGCAGGCTCCCTGGCCCGACCACAGGCTGCTGTCGAGGTAGTCGACGAAATGTACCGGGCGATTGGCCGTCGGTGATTGCATGAGATTCCTGGGTACCCGTCACATCCACTTCGTTGGCATCGGCGGCATCGGCATGTCCGGGATCGCCGAGGTCCTGCGTAACCTCGGCTACACCGTCAGCGGCTCTGATCTACGTTCCTCGGCGACCACCGCGCGGCTCGAGGACCTGGGTGTGCAGGTCTACCGGGGACACGACCCCCTGCACATCGCCGGCGCCCACGTCGTCGTGCGGTCGTCGGCGGTGGGACTCGAAAACCCCGAGGTGGCCGCGGCCATCGACCAGAGTGTGCCGGTGATCCCCAGGGCCGAGATGTTGGCCGAGTTGATGCGGATGAAACAGGGCGTGGCAGTGGCTGGCACCCATGGCAAGACAACCACCACGTCGTTGATCGCAGCGATCTTCGAAGCGGGCGGCCTCGACCCTACCGTCGTCGTGGGCGGCAAGCTCAACAGCGTCGGCACCAACGCGGTACTCGGCCGTGGCGACTGGATGGTGGCAGAGGCGGACGAGAGCGATGGTTCCTTCCTGCAGTTGTCGCCCATCCTCTCCATCGTCACCAACATTGATCCCGAACACCTCGACCACTACGGAAGCCTCGAGGCACTGCACGATGCCTTCCTGGCCTTTATCAACAAGGTGCCGTTCTACGGCGCGACTGCGCTTTGCCTCGATCATCCAGCCATTCAGCGTCTGCTGCCGCGGGTGACCAAGCGCTACATCACCTATGGCTTTACCTCCCAGGCAGATCTTCGTGCTGTGGATGACGTCGCAGATGAGAGGTACTCGAATTTCTCGGTTCTGTACCGCGAGGAATTTCTGGGTCCCATCGCCCTGCAGATGCCGGGCCGACACAACATCCTCAACGCCCTGGCGGCCATCGCGGTGGCGCTCGAGGCAGGCATTCCTTTCAACCTGATTCGGCAGGCCCTGGAGCGTTTCGAGGGAGTGCAGCGCCGCTTCACCCTGCGGGGCGAGGTGAACGGCGTCACGATCATCGATGACTATGCACACCACCCCGCGGAGATCCGCGCCACGCTAGCGGCTGCCCGGGCAAGCTACGGTCGACGGGTGGTGGCCATCTGGCAGCCGCATCGATACTCGCGGACCGTTGGATTGCGTGATGATTTCATGGGTGCCTTCAACGACTGCTCGTTGCTGGTGGTGATGGATGTCTACGCGGCGGGTGAGAGCCCTGTCGAGGGAGTCACTGCTGAGTCCCTGGTTCGGGATCTGAAACACCACGGACACAAGGGTGCGGTGGCATGTGGGGATGCTGCGGCGGTCCTCGACATGGTGGTCAGGCGCGCACGCAAGGGCGATATCGTCCTGACACTCGGGGCAGGCGACGTGACCCAGTTGTCCCATGACCTCGTAGAGTTGCTCTCGTCAGCCAGTCCACCGACCCTGGAACTTGACGGACGGTGACACTGTCCGCGGCTCAACGCCAGGAGCTGCAGAAACTCGACGTGGGCAGGGTTCGCCTGGACGAACCCATGAGTCGGCACACCTCGTTCCGGATCGGTGGGCCGGTGGACGCCTACATCCAGGTCAAGGACCCCGAAGCCCTGCAGCGCTTGCTGCGCTGGTGCCGGGGGCACGAGTTGCCCCTGCTGACGGTGGGCGGCGGCTGCAACCTGCTGGTTCGGGACGGCGGCATCCGCGGCGTCGTTGTACGCCTCGGTAGGGGCTTTCGACGCCTGCGTTTCTGCCGCGATCCGGAATTGGCCCAGGTCAGCGACGAGGAGGTCGCTGACGTCGATGCCGTGTCGCGATTCTCGGCCTCGGAGCAAGCCGTTTCAGATCGTAGTGAAGACGCGTCGGATTCGCTTTCGTCCGCGCTTCCGCTGGACGACGACGGCCTGGTGCGGGTGCACGTGGACACCGGCGTGGTGGTACCGACTCTGCTGCGCTTTTGCGTGCAGTGGGGGTTGAGTGGAGTCGAGGGCCTCGGCGGTGTGCCGGGAACAATCGGCGGCGCGCTGGTCATGAATGCAGGCACCCACGAAGGAGAGCTCGGTGATGTCGTCGAACAGATGTACGTGGTCACGGCGGCGGGCGTGGCGAGCACCCTGGTTCCTGGGGACTTCCGCTTCGAGTATCGCAAGCTGCACCTGCCCGGGGCGGTTCTGATTACGGGAGCCCAGTTGGCCTTGCGCCCGTTGCCCGGTGCCGAGGTCGAGCAGGCAATCCGCGACCTCGTCAAGTATCGGAAGAGTACTCAACCTACGGGCCTGCCCAGCGCTGGCTGCCTGTTCAAGAATCCCGTGGGCGCGGCGCCGGCCGGAAAGCTCATTGACGATGCCGGTCTGAAGGGTCTGAGAGTGGGCGGCGCCTGCGTTTCCGAGGTGCACGCCAACTATGTCGTCAACGATGGTAAAGCGAGCGCCGCGGATGTCTTGGAGTTGATGAGGCAGGTGAAGGACAGCGTGCTCTCGATCTATGGGGTCGACCTCGACGAAGAGGTCCGTGTGATCGGTTCCGATCCGCGGGATTAGCGGATGCATGCAGATCGCATGTAAATCATTGTAGATAAATCGAAATCTCGTGATTGACAGGGTTGGCGCGTTTTCCCACAATGGGGCATAGGGAGCGTGTAGCCTTGCTGAGTTGGCTCCCCGGGGCAGGAAGCAGATGACCATCCTCGATCGACAGTCGCCTGGTCGCGGTCTATTGAATCGAAAGCTTGGGCGAAGACGCCTGGAGCAGCGCGCGCGTCAGCGCGAGTCGCAAGGGAGGCCTCCGTTCGTGGCCAATGCTAGCGGCACCTATCCGGTCGTCAGGTCATCGAGCCAGCCTGCCCAGGGCACTCACGAGATCACCCTGTCTGATCGCCGCCGGCCGGGCCGAGGCTTCGGAACAGACGACAGCCAGCCGATGCGGCCCACGCCCACGAGCAGGGCGACTCTTCGCACCAGCATCGGCCACGGTGTCGGCGAGTTGCTGTTCGAAGCACTCAGGACCCTGCTGGTCGTTCTTCTGCTCCCATTCCAGGTGCTGTACCTGGTGGTCAGGCCTGCTGAGCTTGCGCGCCGACTGCGAGAGGCTCCGACCCGGGTCCACTCCATCGCTCGTCGCCTCCGCCTGCAGACCCGGGATCCGGAGACCGCGCCGGGTCGTTTGTGGGAATCAGCGCGCCTGTCCGCGCACTTTGTCCGCGAGGAGCTTGCGGACATGCAGGATGGCTTCCCCAGCTTTGACCAGGTGGCCCGCGAGGGTGCCCGCGGCCTGGCAGCGGCCGGCGGTCGGGTCGGCCGGGGTCTCGGCCGCCGAATCACGAGGGGAAGCGAAGGCCTGGTCGAGCGATTGCATCACTCTGCTGTCATGGGAGTCGTCGCCGGGATCGTGGTGGTCGGCCTGTTCGTCGCTGGCTACCAGGGGCTCGAGTCTCTGAAACAGAGCGAGCGGCTGGCCATCCAGGAGATCTCGGTCCAGGGCCTGTCGCGGGTCGCCAGGGAAGACCTTCTCGGTACGCTTCGGGTCGGCCAGGGCGACAACCTCCTGGAACTGGATACCGAGTTGCTCGTGGCGCGCGCAGCGGCTCAGCCCTGGATTCGTAGCCTGAGCCTCAAGCGCGACCTGCGTGCCCAGCGCCTGGAAGTTGCCGTGGTCGAACACGAGCCGGTGCTGCTGCTGGCCTCTGCGCCGATGCAGTTGCTCAACGAGGCTGGCGAGGCTTTCAAGCAACTCGAAGCCAGCGACCCTATCGATCTGCCCTTCCTGACGGTCCATGGTCAGGCTGCCGATCTAAGTGACCCGGCCCAACTCCAGGAGGCCAGTCGTGGCGCTGTGCAGATCCTCCATGCTCTGTCTTCGGGCAATGCTCTGAGCCAGGTCGACGTCTCGGAGATTCGTTTCGAAGGAGCAGCCGGTTACGTTGTCGTGACCCGCACAGGCCTGCCGATTCGTGTAGGTCGCGAGGAGTTTGCCGCGCGCCTCGGCCGCCTGGAGCGTGCTGCCGGCAGTGGCGCCCTGCCACTACACGCCCTGGCTTCGGTTGATCTCGGCCTGCGTGACCGACTGGTTGCCGTACCCCTGGCCGCTCGCAGCGCACGCCGCGTGGTGCGTAACCGTGTCGCCGCTCAGCCGATCGCCCCCCAGCAGCGGGAGCAGGTGATCGAGATGGAGCAGGCCCGGCTTCCGGCAGTTCCCGACCTCTGGGGCACAGCGACTCCATGAACGAGCCGCGAGGCCCTCGCGAGTCGGTGATTGTCGGACTCGATATTGGCACCAGCAAGATCGCCTGCGTGGTCGGCGAGCGGAATAGCTTCGGTGGAGTCGACGTGATCGGGATCGGCAGCCACCCGTCTCGCGGGCTGCGCAAGGGCGTCGTGATCAATATCGAGGACACCGTCAAGTCCATCCGGTCGGCGGTGGAAGAGGCCGAGATGATGGCCGGAGTAGAGGTCAATTCCGTCTACACGAATATCTCCGGTGGCCACGTCCGCTCCCTTAACAGCGAGGGAATGGTGCCGATCCACAGCGGCGAGGTGGCGCAGAACGACGTCGTCAAGGTGCTCGATACCGCGCAGGCCCTGGCGATTCCCATGGATCGCGAAGTCATCCACGTGATTCCGCAACAGTTCAAGGTCGACGAGCAGGAGGAAATCGAGGACCCCCGCGGCATGAGCGGAGTGCGTCTGTCCGCCAAGGTTCACATCGTCACCGCAGCGGTGACTGCGGCACAGAATATCGTCCGTTGCTGCAACCTCACGGACCTCAGCGTGCGGGATATCGTGCTGGGGCCGCTGGCCAGCTCCGAGGCAGTCCTGACTCCTGATGAGAAAGACCTCGGCGTGATGTTGCTGGATGTCGGCGGTGGTACCACCGACCTGTCCATTTACGCCCAGGGAGCGGTAGCGCACTCCTTTGTTCTGCCGGTCGGCGGTGATCACATCGACGGCGACATTGCCTACGCTCTGCGCGCGTCAAACACCGTGGCAGCGCGCATCAAGCGGGAGTATGGCTGTGCTCTGCGCGACCTGGTGGTCGACACCGAGCCCTTCGAGGTTATGCAGGTCGGTGGTGATCGAATTCACACCACCAACCGCTCCATGCTGTCTGAGGTGATCGAGCCCCGGGTCGGCGAGATGTTCGACCTCCTGGGCCAGGAACTGCGGCGCAGCGGGCACACCGGGGTGCTGCCCGCAGGGGTGGTAATCACCGGTGGCATCAGCCTGCTCCCCGGCATGCTGGAAGCCGCTGAACGTTCTCTGGGTATGCCCGCCCGCCGCGGCGTACCTCGCGAGGTAGGGGGACTTACCGACGTCGTTTCGTCGCCGGTCTATGCGACCGGCGTGGGCCTGGTGAAGTTCGGTCTCCAGAACTACGGATCGGCGGGGCCGTTCGGAGTGTATGAGACGGGCATCTATCAACGAATTCGGGAAAAGGTGAGTGGCTGGCTCGAGCTGGCCTTCTGAACGACGCACATTGCTGCCGAGCAGGCAGGAGCGGAGAGGGACGATGTCGGAAGAGGAAACAACCAAGATCCAGTTTGCGGCGGCGCCGCGAGACAGCGAGGTCGAGGAGATCAACATCCGGGTATTCGGTGTTGGCGGTGGCGGCGGCAACGCGATCAAGACGATGGCGCGCGCAGGTCTCTCGAATGTCCGTTTCATTGCGGCGAACACTGATCAGCAGGCGTTGGGAGAGTCCAACGCAGATGACCTGCTTCCTCTGGGCGTTGGGCTGACCCGGGGCCTCGGCGCCGGTGCTCGTCCGGAAGTAGGACGCGACGCTGCTCTCGAGAGCCGCGAGCGCATCGAGGAGGTGGTTGCAGGCGCAGACATGGTGTTCGTCACCGCCGGCATGGGCGGTGGCACGGGCACGGGTGCGGCGCCCATCATCGCGGAAGTCGCGCGCGAGGCAGGTGCCCTCTGCGTCGCCGTGGTGACCCGTCCGTTTTCCTTCGAGGGCAAACGCCGCCGCCGCACCGCCAGCGCAGGAATCGAGGAGTTGAAGAAGTCGGTCGACACGCTGGTCGTCATTCCCAACGACAGGCTGGTGGCTCTGGCTGGCACCGACATGAGCACGATGGATGCGTTCAAGCTCGCCGACAAGGTGCTGTTGGATGCAGTTCGTGGCGTAGTCGAGTTGATCCACGTCAAGGGAGTCGTCAACGCGGACTTTGCCGACGTGCGCACCGTCATGAGTGTGCCGGGTATGGCGATGATGGGCATGGGCACAGCTTCTGGCGACCTGCGTGCAATCGAGGCGGCGCAGCGGGCGATCAGTTCGCCGTTGCTGGAAGAGGCGGTGATCACCGGCGCCAAGGGCCTGCTGGTCAACGTCACCAGCAACGCCACTTTGAAGCTCGCGGAGCTCACCGAGGCGGTGGCGCTCATCGAAGAGGAGGCTCACGAGGACGCCGAGGTGATCTTCGGCTGGGTGGTCGACGAGAGCATCGGCGACGAGGTCCGAGTGACGGTGCTCGCCACCGGCATCGAGTCCATCGAGGACGCTTGTGTCGAGCTGCTGCCGGACAATGTACGCCCGGCCATTCCGCGCATCCTCAAGGCCGAGACACCGCGGCCCATCGCAGTGAGCCCCTGGGCTACCGTGCCGGCCGACGCCTACGATCTGCCGCCGGCGGTGCGCAATTCGCGCGAAGAGGCAGTGCTCGATCCGGTTCTTCTCGAGCGCAAGGCGCGCGACGTCTTCCAGGCCCAGGTCGACGAGGACATGGCACACCTGGACCAACCGACCTTCGTGCGCAAGTTGGCAGACTAGTCTCTCAGCAGTACGTCCTGGGCGGCTAGCGGTGGTCGGCGTACGGCCAGTGTCCCAACAAGCTGCTGTAAGCTCGTGGGCTGGAGGTGGCGATGCACAGGCATGCCGTTTTGCGCTGCACGATGGTCTTGTGCCTTGTGGGCTTGAGCGTCGTCTACTCGAAGCCAGTCGAGGTGGAAGCAGCGAACGCGGCGAAGGCGCGCGTAGCCGCGCAGTTGGAAGAGCGTGGCGGGCTGCTGTACGCCCCGGGCGAGCAGCAGCCATTTACTGGCCGCAAGGTCTCGCTGCATTCCAACGGTCAGAAAGAAGAGGAAGGCGAGGTCAAGGCCGGCAATCGGGCCGGAGCCTGGACCCAGTGGTACGCGGACGGCCAGAAGAACAGCGACGGCGCCTACCAGGCCGGCCAGCGGGTGGGCTCTTGGAGCGAGTGGTACCCAGATGGCCAGAAGTCATCCCACGGTGCCTACCAGGACGGCAGGAAGACCGGCCGATGGACCCATTGGTACGAGAACGGTCAGAAGAACAGCGCCGGCGCTTACCAGGCCGGCCAGCGGGTGGGCTCTTGGAGCGAGTGGTACCCAGATGGCCAGAAGTCATCCCACGGTGCCTACCAGGACGGCAGGAAGACCGGCCGATGGACCCATTGGTACGAGAACGGTCAGAAGAAGGAAGAGGGCGAGTTCGCCG
>CAZBDA010000064.1:0-28844 GCA_964490445.1 uncultured Rickettsiales bacterium
CACACCAGCGACAGCTGTGCCTTCGGCTAGGTGGGCTGGACCTCCGTCAGCAGCACCGACTACGACTGTGACGGCTGCCAGGACGCAGGCGAGGACAACGACGACGACAACGACGGCGACGCTGATTCCAGCGACTGCAACGACAACAACAGCGCCATCTACACCGGCGCCAGCGAGTCCTGCGACAACACCGACTCCAACTGCAACGGATCACTCGTCGACGGCTTCGCCAACTACGACGGCGACAGCGAACCCGACTGCGTCGACAGCGACGACGACAACGACGGCGACGCTGATTCCAGCGACTGCGACGACAACAACAGCAGCGTCTACAACGGCGCCAGCGAGATCTGCCAGAACAACGCCGACGAAAACTGCAACGGCACGATCAACGAAGGCTGCTCGCAAAGCCACCATGGCTGCGGCGGCCCTGGCGCCATGGGTCCTGG
Organism: uncultured Rickettsiales bacterium; assembly: GCA_964490445.1. Classification (GTDB taxonomy): domain Bacteria; phylum Myxococcota_A; class UBA796; order UBA9615; family UBA9615; genus UBA6601. Next base: position 450 of record CAZBDA010000064.1, read on the forward strand.
CTGGTCCGGTGGCTGTAGCTGGGGTCCTCGCTGGGTCACAGGCGTCTCCATCAGCGTGGGCTGCAACGATGGCGAAACCGGCAACTACACCCTCTCCTTCGACGACGGATCCAGCGTCAACGTGGGCGCGAGTTGCAATTCCAGCACCTCCTTCAGCGGCCGCTGGGTCAGCAGCGGCACCCTCCACATGAACTCGGGCGGAGGCGGCGACAACTGGCTCTCTTTCACCTGCTGTGGCTCCGGGGGCTGGGGCATCTACTCCCAGTAGTGCCCACGAGCAGGAGCACCTAGCTGCAACAGCAGCCACAACATCCCTGACCTGCAGGCCAGCAGCATGACCATCCACATGCATAATGGCGGGGGTGGAGACAACCACATCTCGTGGACCTGCTGCAGATCGTCGGGCTGGGGCGCTTAGGGGCCCTGACCACGTGCGAAGGCGTCGAGGACTGCATGGAGCCGGGGCTGCCCGCACGGTGGCTGGCATGACGCTGAGTCTGGCAGCAGCGCTGGCACTTCTGACGACAGCGACCCCCAGCCAGGCGCAGGAACCCGGTTCGAGCGCCGCAGCTGACAGCTGCCCAGACGACATGGTGCGGCTGAAGGGGGGCGTGTTTCTACTGGGCGTACCCGAGCCTCGAAAGTGGTGGGAGCGACCTCTCGAAACCCGCCGGATCGGGGCGCTCTGTATCGACCGCTTCGAGTACCCCAACGAACTGGGCGCACTGCCGCGGGTGCACGTGTCGTGGCAGGAGGCAACCGAGCTGTGCGGCAAAGCAGGCAAGCGGCTGTGTAGTGCCGTGGAGTGGGGACGAGCCTGCCGCGGCGAGGAGGGTCGACGCTACAGCTACGGAGGCAGCTTCAATCCAACCACCTGCAACACGCCAATGTTCGCCCAGGGTGGACCCGAAGGGGCGGAAGTACCCCTGGCCGGAGCGGGCACACATCCCGACTGCAGGACTCCCGAAGGAGTCTATGACCTCAACGGCAACGTCTCTGAGTGGGTCTCGGACCTTTTCGTGGCCACCCAGGGCGCTGATCCACAGGAAGCATCCGACGAGCCAGCAGCGGGACTGCCCCCCGAGCCCGCCAGGACGCTGATGGGCGGGACCATGTGGGAGGGTGCCTACGGACTGTCGTGCACCAGCCGACACGGTCACAGCGGCGGACGCAGCGAACATGTCTTCGAAGACGACGGGTTCCGCTGCTGCAAGAGCCTCGCCGCTTCTGCGGAAGACAGCGCCGGCGCAGCTGAGTCCGCGACCTCGGCCTCGGTCACGGCAGACCTGGAACGACTCCGCGACCTCTCGATCCTGCCGAGCACCCGCGACCGCATCGAACAACGCCTGTGCTCGCCGAGCCTCGCCCTGTCGAGTCAAGGCCTGGAGCGTCTCCTCGGCTTCGACTCGCCGCAGCTTGCTCAGATCTCGGGTGCCCGCATCGCCCGCTGCCGTCGTGACCCCAGCCTTGCGCCGCTGATGTTCCAGTCCTTTCTGGGTGCCAAGTTCGGCTATCTGCCCATGGACCCGGACATCTTCGAGCGGCTTCTGCGCGGACTCCAGGAATTGCCTGGCGAGGCGGTCGCTGAAGCGCTGCTCAGCGCACAGCACGGTCCGCTACTGGATGCCGCGTGGAACCACCTGCTCGACACCCGGCTCGAGGCGCTGACCGCCGACGGCAGCATTCAGCGGCCCGAGTTGCAGGGTCAGCTGCGGCTCGCCGCGCGCGACTTCCTGCGCTCCTGGCTGCAGGATCTGCTCGACGGCCCCGGACTGGTCGTCCTGCAGGCAGACAGCGGCGACTATGCACGGCAGTTGCTGGAACAACTGCAGGCCGTCCTGCTGGCCCAGGTGATTCGCGGCGGACAACCGGTTCAGATGCGCGCCGCCGTAGAAGCTGCCCGGCTGCTGCAGCAGCCCTACCCCGAACCGCGCGCAGCGCTGAGCGAATTGTACGAGAAGAATCGTAGTGACGAGTTGTTGCTACTGCTCGGATTGTTGCCCACAGCCGACACCGAGTTCAGGCGCGGCCCACCCATCGCTCGTACCTACCCCCTGCGTGACCTGAACCTGGACGCAAGCAACCGGCACTGGCTGGTGGAGCACGCAGAGCGGCGCATGGCAGCCTCGGACTGGCTCGTGATCCTGTTCGCCTGCCTGCTGCTGGCGACAGGCTGGCTCCTGGCGATGTACCGCTGGAAGCAGCGGCGCGGACTCCTCAAGCGCCTGGGCGCGGTGCTGCTGGCGCCGTTGCTGCTGGTGGTGGCTGAGGCAGGGCTGACCCTGGCCGGTGTCGCACCCCTCATGGACCTACGTCCGAGCTTCAATCCCAACCAGGTCCCCAAACGCCTGTACACAGTGCGAGCCCTGGAAGGCGAGGACCACTTCACCACAGCCGACGGACGAGCTCGCCAGGTAGCCTTTCCCGTCGACAAGAAGCAGGGTCGCTGGCGCATCTTCGTGTTCGGCGAGTCCTCGGCTCACGCCTCGTACTACCCCATCGAGGACGGCTTCCCTGCCCTGCTGGAGCACGGGCTCCGGGCTCGCAATCCAGGCCAGGAGGTCGAGGTGGTCAACGCTGGAGTCGGCGCAGCCCTCAGCGATGAGATCGCCCACTACGCCTTCGAGGCACTCGAGTACCAACCCGACCTCGTAGTGCTCTATCTCGGCAACAACGACATGACTCACTTCGTCGCCATGGCCGGCTTCCGCGGCCACAGCGCCAGGACCATTGCGCTGCGCTACGCGCTGGATCGTAGCCGCGTCGTGCGCGTGATCAGCGCATTGCTGCCCGAGTCTCTGAAACAGCTCTCTTCGGACCACAATCCCGAAGGCGCCTACCTGGACACCGACGCGCTATCGGACAACGACCGGACCTTCCTGCTCGGGCTCGCCGAGCGCAATGCGCGACAGAACATCGAACGCGTAGTTGAGCGCGCCGAACGCGTCGGTGCGGAGGTCCTGATCGCCATCCAGGCTCAGAACGGAGATCTCTGCCCAGGGGACCGGGCGGCAGACTCCTCTTCGGGCTGCTTCCCGGAAACCTTGCATCGCATCGCAACGGCAGCTGGCGCCAGCAGCGGCGTCAGCGTTGTCGATGTACCCGCGGCGCTGCGTCACCATGCAGGAGGCGTGACCAGCGGGGTCGCGGGCGAGGACTACTTCTATGACTCCATCCATCCCACCCGGCTGGGCCACGCAGTCATCGCCCGAGCCCTTGTGCCGGCCGCCGAGGAACTCTTGAAGGAGCCCGGCAAGCGCTGAGGAATTGCTGCCGACACAGCCCTTGAATCACAACTCGACCTTGCCCCCCGCGAAGCGGCGAGGCAGCATCCATGGGCTCATGACCAAAGTTCACCCGGCAGCACTCGCTGCGCCTGCACAGATCCTGCTCGTTGTGGTCGCCGCAATGCTGGCATGGACAGCGCCGCAAGCGGCTACTGCAGCCCCGGTGGCGGATGGCGACGCGAGCGGCGCGGAAGAAGAGCCGAGCCCCCTGCCCTCGCTGCAGCAGGCCGAAGAGCGCGGTCTCCGCCCGCTGGAGGACTCTCCGGACATCGAATACCGCCTGGTCGTGCTCGACGGCGCCACGATCCTGACCGCAGCCGGAAAGACCTTCGCACCAGGCTACATCGTCCTCGATGGCGGCCGGATCAAGTCGCTGGGGGAAGGTAGGGCACCCACCATTGAAGGTGCCCACGTCCTCGACACCACGGGCATGTTCATCACCCCGGGCCTGATCGACACGCACAGCCACCTGGGCGTATATGCCGCCCCAGGGAGCAGAGCTCATGGCGACGGCAACGAGGCCACCGCGCCGACCACTGCAGGCGTATGGGCTGAGCACTCCTTCAACCCCCAGGACCCCGGGATTCAGCGCGCGGTCGCGGGCGGAGTTACCACGATCCAGGTACTGCCCGGCTCAGCCAACCTGGTTGGCGGGCGCGGAGTGGTCCTGCAAATGGTCCCACACCGGGGCAGTAGGGCGATGCGCTACCCGGGCGCACCCGAGACTCTGAAGATGGCTTGCGGCGAGAACCCCAAGAGGGTCTACGGCAGCCGCAGCAGTGCGCCGTCGACGCGGATGGGCAACCTGCGCGCCACCCGCACGGCATTTCTCAAGGCCGAACGCTACCTTGCCAAGCTGAAGAAGCACGAGGACAAGGCCACCAGAAAGGGCCCGACGACGAAGCGCAGAAGGGACCGGGACAGGGACCGGGACGAGGAGCATGGGCCTGAGCGCGACCTCGACCTCGAGTCGCTGGTCGGAGTTCTGCGCGGCGAAGTGCTGCCCCAGGTGCACTGCTACCGCGCCGACGACATGCTGTCGATGCTGCAGCTGTCCGACGAGTTCGGCTTCCACATTCGTTCCTTCCACCACGCTACCGACGCCTACAAGATCCGCGACATCCTCGCCGAGCGGCAGGTGGCGGCCTCTACATGGGCAGACAGCTGGACCTTCAAGCTCGAGGCTTACGACGCAATCCCCGAGACCCCCGCGCTGCTCGCCGAGGCCGGCGGCCTGCCCGTCATTCATTCCGACTCGGCCATCAGCATTCAGCGTCTCAACCAGGAAGCCGCCAAGGCCTGGTATGCCGGCCTGCATGCAGGCATCGAGGTGAGCCGGGACGAAGCGCTCAGTTGGATCACCTTGAACCCTGCCTGGGTGCTCGGTATCGACCACGACACAGGCAGCCTCGAAACGGGCAAGCGCGGCGACCTGGTGGTCTGGGACGCCGACCCCTTCAGTGTCTACAGCAGCGCACGGTGGGTCTTCATCGAAGGAGTACTTCGCTACGACAGCAAGAACACCTCGACCTGGTCTGACTTCGAGCTGGGTCAGGGAGGCCAACCGTGAACCGCTGGCTCGCGACCGCGCTCTGTCTCCTGCTGGTCGGCTTGTCGGGCGGCATGGCCCGTGCTGCTGATTCAGCCCCGGCTTGTAGGGTACTCACCGGTGCTCGAGTCCACCTGCCGAGCGGCCCCGTGGACGACGCTGTGGTCGTGATCGTCGGTGATCGCATTGCCGCGGCGGGCACAGCCATCAACGGCCTCGAGCTCAGCACGACCAATCCCGCATCGGCCCAGTTCCAAGGTCACACCTGCAGCCAGGAAGACCGCAGCGATTGGCTCATCACCGCCGGCCTCATCGAGACCCGCTCCAATGTCGGCCTCGTGGAAGTTGGAGCAGAAGACCGCTCTCGCGACCAGAACTGGGAGGACGGGCCAGCCAACCGGGCCGCCCTGGCCGTGGCGGATTCTTACAACGCCCGATCAAGCCAGATCCCGATCGCTCGCCTGGGCGGACTGACCTCGGTGCTCGCGATTCCCCGCGGTGGGCTCATCAGCGGCCAGGGAGCGGCTGTCGACCTCGCCGGAGCCGGACAACACGACTCGATACTGATCGACAATGTCGCTCTGTACGCGAACCTGGCACACGGCAGTTCGCGCGCGGCCAGCATCCTCCTGCTCCACCAGGCCCTGAACGATGCTCGCTTCTTCACCGCCAACAAGAGGGCCTTCGACGAGGGGCGCACCCGTCCGCTGTCGGCTGACCCGGCCGCGCTCGCAGCCATCAGCGAAGTCGTCAACCGCTCGATCCCCCTGGTCGTTCGGGCCAACCGTGCCGCCGACATCGAGGCGCTACTGCGCCTGGCGAAGGAGCAGAAGATTCGGCTGGTGGTCAACGGCGGCGCCGAAGCCTGGTTGCTGGCAGACCAATTGGCTGCGGCAGGGGTTGCCGTGATTCTCGACCCGATGGTCTTCGGTCCGGGTTCGTTCGACCAGATCGAAGCCCGCCCAGACAACGCCGCCCTACTGCACCGTGCCGGCGTCGACATCATCATCAGTGGCGGCGCTCGCTACTTCCCGCTGGGGCTGCGCTACCTGGCCGGCGATGCTGTCCGCAGTGGTCTCGACTACGAAGCAGCCCTCGCTGCCGTCACCTCGACCCCCGCGAAGGTCTTTGGGCTTCCGGGCAGGGGCCAGATCGAAGCCGGCGCTGTCGCAAACCTGGTGGCCTGGAGTAGCGACCCGTTCGAGTTGAGTTCCCGGCCTCTGGAAATCCTGGTGCGCGGACGCACGGTGTCCCTGAACAACCGTCGCACTGAACTGCGAGAGCGGTACCGGCGCCTGCCCGGCAGCCCGGTGCCCCCCCCTCCCCTACCGACTCCCTGACTGGCGGCCGGGCAGGAACGGCTCCTTTTCCTGGCGGGCTAGCTGTGGGACCCTGTCCCTGCTGCTGGAAGAACATTGTTGGTTTACATTTATCTGACTTTTAGTTGACGTTTTGATGACTTAGCGGGGAGAATGACTCATGTGCCAAAATTCCACCTCTCGGCTCACGGGTGAATCCAAGGGTCGCCTGCGCGGTTTCTGGACCGCCACTCTGCTCGGGCTGTTCGCCTTCAGCATGCAGTCCTGCTTCATCTCGTTTGACCAGAACGGCGACGACGACACCTCGGTAGGCGACGACGACACCTCGGTAGGCGACGACGACACCTCGGTAGGCGACGACGACACCAGTACTCAGGACTGTGCCGACGACTCCCTCGAGGAAAACGACAGCATCCCGACAGCCTATGACCTGGCGCCTGGATCGTTCGCCTCGCTGGTCGTCTGCCCCGGCGATGACGACTACTACACCCTCAGCGTGCCGCCCGGCGAAATGCTGGTGGTGCGTGCCAGCTTCCTGCACGACGAGGGCGACATTGACGTAACGATTACCGACCCCGAGGGCCTGACCTTCGATGGCGACTCCGCTTCTGACAACGAAGAGGTCGAGACCGGAGCCAGTAGCGGCAGCGGCATGTTCACCCTCAAGGTCTTTCTGTTCAGTGACGCGGGCGTCACCCCGGGCAACACCTACCAGCTCCAGATTAGCGTCGAGCCCCACCTGGGCGACGATGACGATTCTGGAGACGACGACGATTCACTCAACTGTGCCGGCCCGACGAACCTGGCTGGAAACGTAGTTCTCACGGACAGCGTGGGGAACCCCAACCTGGGACTGTTCTCGGTAGCGGACCCACTCACCGTCAACGTTGAAGTCGAGCACCTCAGTGGTGCAGACCACACTTCGGGGTGGATCACCGGCTGTCTCGCCAATGTGCTCCTGATCAACCCGCTGTACCCACAGGCGAACCAGGACCAACTTCAAATGCGTGGGCACGCCTGCCCGGCTGGCGGCCTCGGCTCCCTGGTCTGCGGAGGTCCTTCGCACCTGGCCAGCGTAACCATCGTGCCCTTTGGATTCGCCAGCTACGACTTCAGCAACCCTCCGCCCGCCTGCTGCCACCCCAATCCATCGAGTTGTCCCGACATCTCCTTGTGTGGCACGCCCCTGCCCTCGGGGCTCTACCAGGTAGAAGTCGACTTCAATCCCACCCTGGATCCCAACCTGAACAGCATCGTCAATCCTCAGCCGATGCTGGTGACCATCCGAGAAGGCGCGGTCGAGGGCGAGTGCAACGACACCTTCGACAACGACGCCGATGGCCAGCCTGATTGCGCGGACACCGACTGCGCCGGCAAGGACGGCTGTCCCTAGCCGAATCGGGCGATCGCCGATACCCTGCCGCCGTGATCTACGACCTCAAGAAGATCAAGGCGCCCCACGTCACCGGCCTGGCGATGCATGCCTTCACCCTGGCGATCGAGAACCCCTTGCTGCGCTCGGTGCTGCTGCCAGGCCTGTTGCGCGATGCAGGCTTCGACGGCTTCCGAGCGCGACGGCTCGACGAGGACCCGTCGGTGCACCCCCCGCTCCCCCGCAACCAGAGCGCCGGCGTCGAAGAGCACGAACTGGTGCCGCCTGTCGGGGCCCGCGGCACCAACCCAGAGGGTAGCTTTCGCTTCCTGAGTTGCCATGACTTCGTCGACGCGTACCGCGAGCAGCGCAGCAGCCCCGAGCAGGTCGCCGAAAAGGTGATCGCGGCGATCGCCGCGGCGGACCAACTGGACCCGCCGATGCGGATGATGATCTCCTCCTACGAGGACGACATCCTCAAGCAGGCGCGGGCTTCGGCAGATCGCTATCGGAACGGCACGACGCTGGGTCCCCTCGACGGCGTGCCCGTCGCGGTCAAAGACGAGACCGATCAAAGCCCGTATCCCACCACCGTCGGTACCGCCTTCATGAACGATCCGGTCACCACCGACTCGGCGGTGGTCGAGCGCCTGCGGGCAAAAGGCGCGCTGCTCATTGGCAAGGCGAACATGCACGAGATCGGGCTTGGGGTGACCGGCCTCAACACCCACCACGGCACTGCTCGAAACCCCTACCAGCCGCAGCACCACACGGGCGGCTCCTCGAGTGGGTCTGCGGCCGCGGTCGCTTCCGGCCTGTGCCCCCTTGCCGTGGGCGCAGACGGCGGAGGCTCGATCCGCATTCCCTCGGGCTTCTGCGGGGTCTTCGGCTTGAAAGCTACCTACGGCCGCATCAGCGAGGTCGGAGCGGCGCCACTGTGCTGGAGCCTCGCCCACATGGGGCCCATCGCCGCCACCGCTCGCGACTGCGCGCTCGGCTACTGGGCTCTGGCGGGGCCCGACTCCCGTTACAAAGCGGGGATCGGACAACCGGCGCCCCACTTGCAGGATTTCGACAATTTCGACCTCGGGGGCCTGCGCATCGGCATCTTCCGGCCCTGGTTCGAGGACGCCGACGAGGACGTCGTCAGCACCTGCCAGCGGATGATCGAGCAGCTCGAGTCCATGGGCGCGCAGGTCCAGGAAGTAGAGATCCCCGAACTGGAACTGGCTCGCCTCGCCCACACGATCTCGATCACCTCGGAGATGGTCACCTCGCTGGAGAGCGAGTACGCCGAACATCGCGGCAGTTTTGGCCTCGACATCCGCACCAACATGGCGATCTCGAGGACCTTTACCGGTCGCGACTATGTTCGCGCCCAGCAGGCCCGCACCCGGGTCAGTGGCATCTTTGCCCGGGTGCTCGAAGGCGTCGACGTGATCGCGAGCCCCACAGCCGGGATCACAGCACCTGCCATTCACCCCGGCGCCCTCAGCCACGGCGAGAGCAACCTGACCATACTCGGCGCCATCATGCGCTTCGCCTTCCCCGCCAACCTCACAGGTTTGCCGGCAATCAGCATCCCCGCGGGCTACGACAATGCGGGAATGCCCATCGGCATTCAGTTCCTGGGACGGGCATGGGCAGAGCACACCCTGCTTAGACTCGCCCACGCCGCAGAACAGGGCGTGCTCCGGGCGAAACCTCAGGTGCATTTCTCGTTGCTGGGCGAGGAGCAGGCCGAGCACTGACCCTGGCGGGCGGTCGGGCAGTGAAAAGACCTCTCATCGAGCCGGTCCGCCTGCTATCGTCGGCCGTCATCGAGCCACAGCCACCAAAACGGAGCAGCCATGGGCAAGAACACCGGCCGAATCATCCGCAGCAAAGACCTGGTCCAGGAGTTCCGCGAGAAGGAACTGTCGCGGCGACGTTTCGTCCGCAGCGCAGCCACTGTCGGTGCGGGCCTGCCGCTGGTCTCGGCCCTGCCGGGTTGTGTCACCCCGGTCCTCAGCAATGATGACGACGAGCCCGATCCGCCCACCAATCACCTGGTCGGCATGGCCACCGGGGACCAGTACACCGCCACCTTGCGCGCGGCCCTGGACGAGACCGTCGGACGCAACCAGTTGGAATTCATCCAACCGGGCGAGACCGTCTACCTCAAGGTCAACAGCAACTCGGGTGACTACTACCCCTACTCCACCCGGCCCAAGATGGTGGAACGCATCACGGAGTGGGCCCTCGAGCGCGGTGCCGAGCGCGTCATCGTCGGCGACCGCTCCTTCTGGGGAGACCCGAACACCTACAACAACCTGGTCGCCAACGGCATCGTCGAGGCATCCGCCAACGCAGGCGCCGAGCTGGTGGTCTTCGATGACGACGCAGTGGACTGGGTCGAGTTCAGCGAGGACGACAACCCCGACTGGAATGGCGGGTTTCGCTATCCCCTGCCGGTGGTAGAAGCCGACCACATCATCAACCTGCCCATCGTCAAGACCCACTTCATCAGCACCTTCACCATGGGGATGAAGAACCTCATTGGGCTGGTCCACGCCGCAGACCGGGAGCGTGAGGGCAACCTCGACTTTCACGTCACTTCGGGAAACAAGCTGTACAAGCAGATAGCTCAACTGAACCGGCGAATTACACCTTCGTTGACCATCTTGGATGGCTGGCAGGCGGTAACCCGCGGCGGTCCGACCATCACGGCCAACAGCGACGAGGGCGAGCCTGGGCTGCTGGTCGTGTCTAGCGACCGCATCGCGGCGGACGTCACTGGCCTGGCCATCCTCAAGCGCTTCGCGCACTCCAGCGAGGCAATTCACGACTGGGACGTGTGGGAAAACCCACAGGTGGTGGAGGCAGTCGACGCCGACGTCGGCATCAGCGGCCCCGACGAGTACGAGATCAGCGCACCCAGCGTCGACGACCTGCAGGAATATCTCGACCTGATCGTCTGACAGGAGCCGTGTCGGCCGGAAAATCCAGCGGTCACCGGTGTCCTTGCGCGCGCGCCCACGCAGAAAAGCAACGGCTTCGCTGGCTGCGAACTGGCGTTCTCGTTAGACTCCCCAACGGCTGAACGAGCGGAGACCCTCCGAACGCGCCGCGGGAAGCTCTGTGGAGACCATGCTTTCCCAGTACGGGATCGTCCTCGGACTACTGCTTGTAGGCGTGCTGTTTGGTGCCGCCCCACTGATTATCAACAGCCTGATCTCGCCACGTACCGATGGCCATTATCGCAATGAGATCTACGAGAGCGGCATGCTGCCAGTGGGCTCCGCCTGGGTGAAGTTTGGCCTGGCCTACTACCTGTTCGCACTCATCTTCGTTGCCTTCGATGTCGACGTAATCTTCCTGTTCCCGGTAGCCCTGGTCTATGACCAACTACCAGCGGAACTGGGCCGGTGGCGTGACTTCACCGAGATCAGCATCTTCGTCAGCATCCTGTCCCTGGCAATCATCTATGCATACCGTAAAGGGGTCTTCCGATGGCAGTAGAGGAGCCCGAGGGCAAGCTTCCCATCCTGGACAACGACGCACCCCAGCCGCAGTTGCGCGCCGGTGGTGGCGGCGGCGGCTTCCAGTTGGCGATTCTCGATGACCTGCTCAACCAGGCTCGGGCACGTTCACTCTGGCCGTTGACCTTCGGCCTTGCCTGCTGCGCCATCGAAATGATGGCTGCTGGCGCCGCGCGCTTCGACCTGGACCGCTTCGGCGCAGGTGTGTTCCGGCCCTCGCCGCGACAGGCAGACGTGATGATCCTGGCGGGCACCATCTCACGCAAGATGGCACCCACGATCCTCGCACTGTGGGACCAGATGCCCGCCCCCAAGTGGGCCATCGCCATGGGCGGCTGCACCATCTCGGGCGGCCCCTTCAAGTACCCCGGCCAGTACGCCATCGTCGAAGGTGGGGATGAGCTCCTGCCCATCGACATCTACATCCCCGGTTGCCCGCCCCGACCCGAGGCGCTCATCAACGGCATTCTGCTGCTCAAGGAGAAGGTCAAGAAGGGGCGGAAGTTTGAAGGCTGAGACTGCCACAGCGCTCGAATCAGCACTTCGAGCGATGGTTCTCCCAGGCTCTCTGCAGCCCGGCGAAGACCGTGATCGCCGGGGCTTCGATGTCGAGGCCGAGGTCAGTCCCGGGGGCATCGTCGCCATCGCGAACCTGTTCTTCGGTGCTGGCTACGCGCTGGAATGCATCACTGCGGTGGACCAGGAAGATTTTCGGGAACTCTGGTACCAGTTCAACATGCTGCGCGGCACGCCGCACCGCCACCTGCTGCGAATGCCATTGGACGAGACTGAGCAGGTGCCCAGCATCAGCCACGTGTTCGGCAGCGCCGACTGGTTCGAGCGCGAGGCCTTCGACATGATGGGCGTGCAGGTCCAGGGGCACCCGAATCTCAAGCGCCTGCTGCTGCCCGAAGACTCGGACTTCCACCCGCTGCGGCGCGACCAGTGCATTGACGACGAGCTGCGGGAAACACGCGCAGCCCGCCGCACGAAGCGCCTGGCTGCCCTGGAAAAGGAGCGCGCTCGTGCCGAGGCCGAGCAGCAGGCTGCAGCCGAAGAGCCCACCGAAGAGGCGGCAGCGCCGCTCGAAGCCACCACCAGTGATGGCCCCGGACCTGTCGACGCGCCCACCGATGACTCGGCACCGGCAATCAGTGCCGCCGACGCACCTACCGATGACAGTGCCACGGCAGTCGCTGCTGACGACGCACCTACGGACAACGCCGCCCCGGCGCTGAAATCCAAATCTGAGGACGAGGGCTCATGAGCGAGACCTCAAAGAAGCTGGCGGCCTACGAGGAGCACCCGCGCACGCCCGAGTACGCTGCTCTGCGCTTCGGCATGCTCGAGCCGCACCTGAGCGAAGCCCCTGACGACGGTACCTACTACCTGAATATGGGCCCGCACCACCCCTCGACCCACGGTGTGCTGCGCCTGCTGTTGCGCCTCGACGGCGAGAAGGTCGTCGAGTGTGAACCCGTCATCGGCTACAGCCACCGCGCCCACGAAAAGATGGCCGAGCGTGGCCTCTATTCCCAGTTTCTGCCCAATCCGTCGCGCATGGATTACCTCGGCGGCATGATCTACAACGTCGGCTACTGTCAGGCCGTAGAGCGCGCCTTCGACATCGAGGTGCCCGAACGAGCGCGCTACATCCGCACCATGGTCAGCGAGTTCAACCGGGTGTCCAGCCACCTGCTGTGGTTCGGCGCCTTCCTCATGGACCTGGGCGCCTTCACACCGTTCCTGTTGGCGTTCCAGGACCGCGAGGACATTCTCGACCTGCTCGATTCGGTCACTGGCAGCCGCCTGACCTACTGCTACGCGTCCTTCGGCGGTGTCACCTGGGACCTCGGCGATGACTTCGAGAGCCGGGCGCGCACCATCATCAAGAACCAGCGGCACAGCTTCACCACCTACACAAAGCTGGTCACGGGCAACTCGATCTTCCGCAAGCGCACGGACGGCGTCGGCATCATCACTCCAGAAATCGTGCACAGCTACGCCATGACGGGGCCCACGGCCCGCGGATCGGGCATCGACTATGACGTCCGCAAGGCGGAGCCCTACGGTGCATACCCCGAGCTGGAGTTCGAGGTCCCGACCCGCAGCGAGGGAGACTGCCTGGCACGCTACATGGTGCGCTTCGCCGAAATGGAGCAGAGCCTCCGCATCATCGAACAGTGCTTGGATCGAATGCCCGCAGGCGAGGTCGGCCCGGCCAAGCCGATACTGCGGGTCAAGGCGAAGCCCGGGACCTACTACCACACGGTCGAGAGCCCTCGGGGCCAACTGGGCTTCTTCATCATGGCCGACAAGAACCCCGAGCCGTGGCGCATCAAGGCGCGCACCCCGTCATTCTGCAACCTCAACGCCATGATCAAGGTCCTCGAGGGCACGATGATCGCCGACACCATCGCGATCCTCGGCTCCATCGACGTGGTCATGCCGGAAATTGATCGGTAGCGCGAACCATGCCCGAAGTGATCAGCTTCCTGGAGGGCCTGGTCGGCGAATGGCTGACTGTGTTCCTGCTCGGCTTCACGGGGCTGGCGGTGCTCATCACCCTCAACGCGATGTTCATGGTGTGGTTCGAGCGCAAGGTAGCCGGCTGGGTACAGGCCAGGCTCGGGCCCATGGAGCATGGGCCTCAAGGCACCCTGCAGACCCTGCTGGACGTGGTGAAGTTGCTCGGCAAGGAGACGATCATCCCGGCCAAGGTCGACCGGGGCACCTTCATGCTGGCTCCGGTGGTGGCCTTCCTGCCCGCGCTGGTGCTCCTCTCTCTGCTGCCCTACAGCGAGGAGCTCGTGTTCACCGACGTAGAGTCGGGCCTGCTGTTGGTGTTCGCCTTTGGCGGAGTGTCACTGATGGGCATCTTCATGGGAGGCTGGGCGTCCAACAACAAGTACGCATTGCTCGGTGGCGTGCGTGCCGTCTCCCAGAACATTGCCTACGAACTGCCCCTGTTGCTGTCGGCGATGGCAGTGGTATTGACCGCCGGAAGTCTGAACATCAGCGAGATCGTCGCAGCGCAAACCGACGCTGGATTCGGCTGGTACTTCATGTTCCAGCCCCTGGCGCTCCTCATCTACATCGTCGCCGCCACGGCCGAGACCAACAGGGCGCCCTTCGACATTCCCGAGGCCGAATCCGAGCTGGTGGCGGGATTCCACACCGAGTACCCGGCCATGGGCTTCGCGGTGTTCTTCCTGGCCGAGTACACCTACATGTTCGTGGTCTGCGGTGTCGGCGTTGCCCTCTTCCTCGGCGGCAGCGATGGCCCCTGGCTGCCCGGGCCCTGCTGGTTCCTCATCAAGGTCTACTTTCTGCTGTTCTTGATGATCATGGCGCGCTGGACCTTCCCGCGCTTCCGCTTCGACCAGCTCATGGACCTGGCCTGGAAGTTCCTGATCCCTCTGTCCCTCGCCAACCTGCTCGTGACCGCTCTGGTCCTCAAGCTGGTCTAGGAAAAAGCCTGTGACTGACGACCTGAAAAAGAGTGGTGAACGGGAAGGCGGCGGCGCCCTTGCCAGCATCACCAGCCTGCTCACGGGCCTCAAGGTCACCACGCGCAAGCTGTTCGCCCCCAAGGTGACACTGCAGTACCCGCACGAGACCGTCGAGATGACCGAGGCCTTCCGCTCGTGCATCGCCTTTGTGCGCTTCGACGACATCGACACCCACGACTGCATCGCCTGCGACGCCTGCGCGATCATCTGTCCGTCCGACTGCATCACGCTGACCGGCGACCGCATGCCGAACTCCAAGAAGAAGCGCGTCGACACGTTCTTCGTGGACTTCTCCACCTGCTCGCTGTGCGGCCTGTGCCTGGCGGCCTGCCCGACCGACACCCTCAAGTACTCGACCGACTTCGACGAAGCCGGCTACCAGCGCGCCTGGGTCGAAGACCTCACCGAGCCCTTTGACGATCCACCCATCGAGGAATTGGCGGAGATCCTGATCAAGCGGGAAGAGGAACAAAAGGCTGCCCGCAAGGCAGCGCGGGCAGCAGCCAAGGCCGCCAAGGCTGCCGAGGCCGCCAAAGCTGCCGAAGCCGCAGCGGGCGAGGACAGCGCAGCGCCCAGCGACGCCGCAGAAGACGGGGGCGAAGGTGCCTGAGCTGAGTCCCGAGCTCCTCCGGAGCGTCTGCCTCGGCCTGCTCATCGTCATGACCCTGGCGGGTGCCGTGCTGGCCGTCACGCTGCGCAAGGTATTCCACAACCTGCTGGGCTTCGGTCTGTCGATCATCGGGGCGGCCGGCATCACCTTGATACTCGGCAGCGAGTTCGTCGCGCTGATGCAGCTGCTGATCTTCCTCGGCGGCATTACCATCGCCATGGTGTTCGCGGTGATGATGTCGACGCCGCGCGAGCAGAGCGAGGAACCACGCACACTCAGAGCGGTCATTCCGGCACTGCTGATCGGTGTCGGATTCACCGCCACGTTGTGCTGGATGATGCTGTCTGCCAGCTTCCCACGAGCCGTAGCCTACGCTCCCGAAGCCTGGAGCGTGAAGGCGCTGGGCTTGCTCCTGCTGACCGACTTCGAGCTGCCATTCGAGGCCATTTCCATCTTGCTGCTCGCGGCCATCATCGGTGCTGTGCTGGTGGCACGGCGCACCCGCGAACCCGACCCCGCCGCCGACGACGGAGGCGAGCATGGCTGAGTCGCTAGGCACCTACCTGCTGGTGAGTTCGGCGCTGTTCGCCGTCGGGTTGGTCGGCGTACTGCTGCGTCGCAACCTGGTCGCCATGCTGATCGGCATCGAGTTGATGCTCAACGCAGTGATCCTCAACCTGGTTGCCTTTGCCCGGTTCGCTGGAGGCGACCCCGGCCAGGGGCAGATCTTCGCGCTGTTCGTCATAGGAGTCGCCGCCGCGGAAGCGGCTGTCGGCCTGTCCATCATCCTTGCGGTGTACAAGGCGCGCGGTTCCATCTCTGTCGACCGACTCGAGGAGCTCAGCGGATGAGCCCGAACCTGTCGATGTGGTCTGCCTTGGTGGTAGGAGCGCCACTGGCCACCTTCCTCGCCTTCCTGTTGGGCATGGGGCGGTCCCCCAAGGGCACCGTGGCTGTGTCCCTGATCACGGCAAGCGTCGCCTGTGTCGGCACCTGGGTTCTGGCGCTGCACCTACCCGCAGAGGGCTACCAGGACACCGTAATCTGGGCGGCAACGGCCGACTTCGCAATTCACCTCGGCGTGCGCCTGGACGGCCTGACCACGGCCATGGGCATCGTGGTGGGAACCGTGCACCTGCTGGTTCAGATCTACTCGGTCGGCTACATGGCCCTCGACCCGGGCAAGGCGCGTTACTTCGCCTTCCTGTCCCTATTCGCCTCGGCCATGTTGTCTGTGGTCTACGCGGCCGACCTGGCCCACACCTTTATCGCCTGGGAACTGGTCGGTCTATCGTCCTACCTGCTGATTGGCTTCTGGAGCCACAAGCCCTCTGCCGCGCAAGCAGCCAAGAAGGCGTTCATCATGACCCGCTTCGGCGACCTCGGGCTGTTCCTGGGGCTGGTCTTGCTGCTCATTCACCTGCCGAGCCCATCGGGTCAACCCAGCAGCCTGCTCATCAGCGGAATTCTCGACGCAGTCAGCAGCACGAACCCCAGCCAGGCCCTGGACCCGTTGTTCAACGGAGAGAGACAGGCATTCCTGTTCGGACTCGACAAGACCACGATTATCGGCCTGCTTCTGCTGTGCGGCATCGTCGGCAAGTCTGCCCAGTTCCCACTGCACAGTTGGCTCCCGGACGCGATGGAAGGCCCAACGCCGGTCTCCTCACTACTGCACTCGGCGACCATGGTGGCGGCGGGCGTCTACCTGTTCGCGCTCCTGCAGCCGCTGTTTTTGGCATCGACCATCACCTCGACCACGGCACTGGCCATCGCCTCGCTGACCGCAGTGATGGCGGCCGGGGTCGCCATGGTCAACCGCGACATGAAGCGGGTGCTGGCCTGGTCGTCCATCAGCCAACTGTCCTTCATGCTCATGGGGCTGGCCGCAGGCTCGCCGGTGGCAGGGTTCTTCCACCTGGTCACTCACGCCGGCTTCAAGTGCCTGCTGTTCCTGACCGCCGGCATCTTCATCCACATGGCCCACAGCGGTGATCTGCTGGAGATTGGTCGCCGCGTCGGCACGTCCTCTCGAACGGCTACGTTGGGGCTGGTGGTAGGAGCAGCCTCCCTTGCTGGCGTGCCCCTGCTGGCCGGCTTCATGTCCAAGGAAGTCATCCTCGGGCAGTTGCATCACCCCGGCCACGAGGGCTTCTATGCCCTGGCCCTGCTCGGCTCTGCCATGACCGCCTACTACGCGACGCGCATGGCGGCGTTGGTCCTGCGCCCAGGCGAGCCGGAGGATGACACGGACCATGGCCACGGCGATGACCAGGTAGAACACCACGCGGCAGGCATGCCCGAACACATCATGGGCGGGGTCGTGGTCGTACTGGCACTACTCACCCTGGGCCTGGGCTGGATCGGGCCGCAACTGGCCCAGCACATGGGCCTGGGCCCAGAGCTTGTCGCAATCCACTGGGCTTCTACTGGAGTCGGCCTGGCGGTCGGCGCTCTTTTGCTCGGTGCCGGGGTGGCCTGGTACGACTTCGGCCGCGCAGGTGCTGAACGCGACGGCTTCCTCTCGGGCCTGCCGGCCATCGAAGACATGCTCAAAGAAGGCTGGTACATCGACCGCTTCTGGCGCTGGGTCAGTGACCGCATCATCGCCGGCCTGACTGCCCTGGCCCTGTTGATCGACCGCAAGGCGATTGACCGCACGGTAGACGGCATTGCCGACAGCACCCGGGACAGCAGCCAGGTCGCTGCCCTGTTGCAGACCGGCCGCCTGCAGACCTACCTGTCGCTCAGCCTGGTGCTGCTGGCCGGCATTCTCATCTTGCTGGGGTGGAAGTGATGGTCGTGCTCGAGAGCTTCCTGCTCACCGCAATTCTGGCCTGTCCGGTGGTCGGACTGGTCGCGGTGGCCGCCATCCCCGCCTCGCGTCCACGCGCCATCAAGATCGCCTCGGCGATCTGTTCGGGCGTGGCGCTTGCCCTGACCATTCTGCTCTGGGTGCGCTTCGACAGCAGCATCGCTGACCTGCAGTTCGTCGAGCGGGTGCAGTGGCTGCCTGAACTCGGCATCTCCTACGTGGTCGGCGTCGATGGACTGTCCCTGCCCATGGTGCTGCTGACCGGCATCGTGTTCTTCACCGGCGTGCTCACCATGTGGGAGCTGGAAAACCGCGTAAAGGAGTACTTCGCCTTCACCATGGCCCTGGTGGCCGGCGTGTTCGGCGTCTTTATCTCCCAGGACCTGTTCTTCCTGTTCCTGTTTTACGAACTTGCCGTCTTCCCCATGTACCTGCTGATCGCGATCTGGGGCAGCACACGGCGACTGTTCGCGGCGATGAAGCTGACCTTGTTCCTGCTGGCCGGCAGCGCCCTGCTCTTCCCGGCGCTCATCGGCCTGAGTCACTACTCGGGACTGGACACCTTTGACCTCACCGTGCTGTCCACTGCCACCACCGACTGGGGCGGCAAGGGAATCATCCTGTTCCTGTTCATCTACCTGGGCTTCGGCGTCCTGGCCGGCATCTTCCCCTTCCACACCTGGTCGCCGGTAGGCCACGTCGCCGCCCCCACCGCAGTCTCTATGCTGCATGCCGGCGTGCTCATGAAGCTCGGCTCGTACGGCGTGCTGCGGGTAGGCATGCAGGTGATGCCGGCAGAGATGGTCCAGTGGGCACCGCTGATCGGCGCACTCGCCGTCTGCAACATTCTGTATGGAGCATTCGTTGCCCTCGGCCAGACCGACCTGAAGTACGTCATCGGCTACTCGTCGGTGTCACACATGGGCATTGTCATGCTCGGCCTGGCGACCATGAGTTCTGCAGGGATCAGCGGCGCGGTATTCCAGATGTTCGCCCACGGCATCATGACGGCCCTGTTCTTCTCGGCGGTCGGCCATATCTATGACCGCACCCACACCCGCGACATTCCCCGTCTCGGCGGCCTGTTCCGCACGATGCCGCGTGCTTCGACGGTGTTCATCATCGCCGGCATGGCTGGCATCGGAGTGCCCTGTCTGGCCTCGTTCTGGGCGGAATTCCTGGTCTTCGTCGCTGCCGTGCAGAAGTGGCCGGTTGCCGGCGCGCTGGCCATCTTCGGCCTGGTCGTCTCGGCTCTGTTCGTGCTGCGGGTCGTACAGCGCACCTTCTTCGGTCCTGAGCGCGAGGAGTGGACAGGCCTGTCCGACATGACCGCGTTCATGTCGGTGCCGCGGATCATCCTGGCAGCCACCCTGCTGCTGTTCGGCTTCCTGCCCTTCCTGATGCTGGACAAGATGAGCGCATCGGTGAATGCGCTGGTGCAGATCCTGGAGGCAGCGCCGTGACCGCCTGGATCGAACACCTGAGCTTCCTCGAGGGGATCCACGAGCGCTTCCTGCCCGAGCTGGGATTGCTCGGCCTCGCCCTGGCGCTGTTCCTGATCTCGGTCGGGCCGGGGCAGGAGTCCAGCAGTGACGAAGACAGCGCTTCGCGCAGCGCCCGCCTGAAGCGCGCAGCTTCCCTGGCTGACACGACAGCTCTGATCGGTGCGGCCGTGGTCCTGGTGCTGGCCATCCTCATGGTGCGCCAGGTTGGCCCCCTGTTCTCACCGAAGATGCCCGGCCACGAGCCTTTGGGCGCCTACCACGTGGGCCTGTTCAGCCAGGTGATGAAGATCGTCCTCGCTGCGGGCCTCCTCGGCGGCATCTGGCTGGCGCGGCAGGCACAGAACGTCGCACACCGGGAACGCCCAGAGCTCCTGCTGTTCCTGACCCTCTCCACCTTCGGAATGATGATGTTGGTCTCGGCCAACGAGCTCGTCTCCTTCTATGTGGCTTTGGAGATCGCGGCCTACAGCCTGTACATCGTCGTGCCCCTGACCCGGGGCCACGGCGCCCACAACGAGGCCAGCTTCAAGTATTTCCTGTACGGCGCGGCGTTCTCTGCCGTGGCCCTGTTCGGCATGAGCATCCTGTTCGGGCTGGCTGGGACCACGTCGATTCCCGGGATCGCGACGGCGCTGAGTGCAGCGCCGTCGAGCCTTGCCGTTGCCGCACTCCTGCTCACCCTGGGCGGGGTGTTCTTCAAGCTGGCGGTCTTCCCCTTCCACTTCTGGGCGCCGGACGTCTACCAGACCACCAGCCACAGCGTCGCCGCCTTCATCGCCGGCACCAGCAAGGTGGGTGCCATTGCTGCCATGTTGCGGCTGCTCCTCATGGGAGTGGCCCTGGAGCCCATGTACTGGTTGTTCGGGGCGCTGGCGATTGCGTCCATGACCTACGGCAACCTGGCTGCCATCGCCCAGAGCGACTTCAAGAGGATGCTCGCTTACTCCGGCATCGCCCAGGGCGGCTACATCCTGCTCGGGCTGGTCGCTATGGACACGGCTGCCTACGCCGCTGCGACCTACTACGCTATCGCCTACCTCGCGCTCATGTTCCTGTGCTTCATGGTGGTGGTCGAGATGGGCCGCACGCTGCCAGCGTGCAACGCCGACGGCAGCGCCGACAACTCCCTGCCCATCACAGCGCTCAACGGACTACACAAGCGGGCCCCCTGGCTCGCGCTCGCCCTGCTCGTGGGCCTCCTCGGCCTTGCCGGCGTGCCACCCACCGCCGGCTTCGCCGGCAAGTGGTTCCTGTTCAAGGCAGCCATCGACGAGGGCGGCTTCTGGTTGGTGCTGATCGCGGGCATCAACAACACGATCGCAGTCTATTACTACCTGGTCGTCCTCAAGGCTGCCTACGTGACTCCCCCGGACGAGGGTGCCGAGCCCCTGGCCACGAGCTTCTGGCCGAAAGCACTGACCCTTGGGATTGGCATCGGAATCGTCGTGTTGGGCGTTGTTCCGCAGCTCATCCTGCCGACCCTGCAGACAGCAATGCGCATCATGCTCGGCGGCTAGCAGCCGCTACCAGTGCGGTTTTCTGGCCAGCAATTTGGCCACCTCGTCGGCCGCCAGGGCCCGAGCGAAGTAGTAGCCCTGCCCCCGATCACAGCGTAGTTCTCGAAGCTGTAGCAACTGCTCTCGGGTCTCGACGCCCTCGGCAGTCACGCTGAGCCCCATGCTGCGGCTGAGTTCGAGAATCGTCTCAATAATCTCGGGGCGATGATCCCGCGTGATGCGACGAACGAACGACCTGTCGATCTTGAGAATGTCGACATCAAACGAGTGCAGGTAATTCAGTGACGAGTAGCCGGTACCGAAGTCGTCGATACAGATGCCGACACTGCGACCCTGCAGGTCGGCGAGGACCTCCCGTGAATTCTGGGCGTCTTCCATCACCACGGTCTCGGTGATCTCGAGCCGCAGGGCAGATGCATCGAAGCATGCGTCCTCGACGGTCTGGAGCACCCGTTTTGCCAGGTTCTGGTAGCGAAATTGCCGCCCACTCAGATTCACATTGAGATGCAGGTCGGCGAACGCCGGATAGTCTCGGCGCCAGGCAGCAGCCTGGTGACAGGCTTCGTTGAGCACCCACCAGCCAATGTCGTCGATGGCTCCCGTCTCCTCGGCCACCGTGATGAAATCCGCCGGAAACAACAGGCCGCGCTCGGGATGCCGCCAGCGAACGAGCGCCTCAAACCCCGAGATCAGACCGTCCTCGAGGGTGATGATCGGTTGGTAAAAGACCTGTAGCTGGTCGCCAGAAAGGGCCCTGCTGAGGTCGGACTCCAACTTGAGACGGGCCACGGCGTTCTCGCGCATAGCGCGGTCGAAGATCCGCACCTGGGCACGACCAGCGGCCTTCGCAGAGTACATGGCGGTGTCGGCATCCCGAATCAGGTCCTCGGGCCTGCCGTAGCCCGCGGTGCTCAGAGCGATGCCGATGCTCGCCGAACTGGATACCTCCTGGCCCCGCAGGTTGAACGACGGCAACAGAGCCTCGCAAATCCGGGCAGCGACGGTGCTTGCGACCTCCGGCCCTTCGATGTCGTTCAACAGCACGATGAACTCATCGCCACCGAGACGGGCCACGGTGTCCCCCGGACGCACACACTCCGACAGTCGCTGCGCCATCTGCACCAGCAGTTCGTCACCCAGGAAGTGGCCGAGACCATCGTTGACCACTTTGAATCCATCCAGATCCAGGAACAACACTGCGAAAAGCTCGCTGGGACGCCGCTGGGCGCGGGCCACCGAGTGGGCCAACCTGTTCAGAAACAGCGCACGGTTGGCGAGACCGGTAAGACCGTCGTGGAACGCGTCGTGAAGCAACTGCTCCTCGTAGCGCTTCCGCTCCGTCACATCGGTCAGCGACCCGGCGACCCGAATCGCCGCTCCTCCCGGAGCCCGAACCGCAAGGCCGCGGGCAAGCACCCAGCGGTACACGCCATCCTCGTGGGCGACGCGATGGGTGTTCTCGAAGTGCGGACTGCCTCCTGCACGGTGCACCGTCAGGTCGGTGCGCAGAGACTCGATGTCCTCGGGGTGAACACGCGAGAACCACTCGTCCATCGTCCCCACCAGTTCCTCGGCCGAGAGGCCCAGGATCGTTGCCCAACGCGGCGAAAAATACGTCGTCCCATCACGCAGGTCCCAATCCCACAAGCCATCGTTTGCGCCCCTGGCAGCCAGTGAGAAGCGCTCCTCGCTGGCAGCCAATCGGTCTCGGCTCTCGGTCAACTGCGCGCGGTCCTTCGCGGTCAGATCGCTGATCAGGACAATCAGTGCGCTAATCACTCCCTGGACCGTCAACGACCGCACAATCTCGGCCGCTGCGAGCACAGGGTCAACCACCAGGATGGCCAGGACGACCAGCAGGTTGGCACCGGCCACGCCGATCGTGATGCGCAGAGGAAAGAACACCGCGCACAACAAGACCCCGCTCAACGCAAAGGCACTGCTGGAAAGCAGGCGCAGAGAATCTGTTTCCGTCAGTGCGTAGATCCAACTGCCCCCCACAGCACAGGCAACGACCATCACCACAGCTGCGCGGTAGTGCACCGTCCGACTCAGGATGTATGCACCCGCCAGACCCAGGCCGGTAGCTGCATGGGCAGCCAGCGACCCAGCCGGCAACCCGTCCGCCGCCGACAGTTCGTAGCCGAGTGCCAGCAGCCAGCCGATTGGAGCTACGGTCGCCAGGAGCAGGGCGAGGAAGCCGGCTCTGCGCCGTTCGGCCACGCCAGTGACCGCTTCTGCGGGCTCGACCAGCAGAGACCAGAACGACGCTGCGGCGCCACTACCACCGAAGCGGGTGGCGGGGATCCGCAAGGTAGTCAATTCCTGATCAGTGACTCGATCCTGCTGCAGGTCTTCCGACTCCAAAGTACTCTCTCCTCCGCTACATCATGGTCCGGCCAGGGCCTTCGCAGAACTGCCATTATCCCTCGCGCGAAACAGCTTCGCACAATCGCTACCAAGCACAGCGACAGCCGGATGGTCTGTGGGCTGGTACGATGTAGGCTGCGCGGAGTTCCCCACCCGTGGGATCTCGGCATGGAACCCGCCCGGTTGAGCTGTTGACAAAAGACGCCCTGCGAGTCCTGCTGATCGATGAAGACCAGGGCGGGGGTGCGCGATTGCAGGACGAACTCGACCGCGTCGAGGACTTCCACTGCATCGTCGACCACTGTGCTTCGTTGTCGGACGCGACCCAGCAACTGAGCCTCCGCGACCCGGACGTCGTGCTGCTTCACCTGGACCTGAGCCAGTCGGATGGGCTCGAGACCGTAGAGCGGATTCGATCGAGCAACCTGGACCTGCCGCTCGTGGTCTTGACCAATGCTGACGATGTGACCGTCGAGTTGGCCATCATCCAGTCCGGCGCACAAGACATCCTCAGCCAGGACATGTTCGACGGACGGCTCTGTGCACGGGCAATTCGTCACTCCATCGAGCGCAAGCGGACCGAAGCACAACTCGCCTACATGGCGCGCCACGACCAGTTGACAGGGCTCGTGAACCGCTCGCTGTTCCATGACTACGTGGACCAGGCACTGTCACGAACCAGCCGCAGCGACCGGATCATGGCCCTTCTGTACCTCGACCTGGATCGTTTCAAACGCATCAATGACAGCCTGGGCCCCGCTGCGGGGGACATGCTGCTCGAGAAGGCCGCCGACCGTCTCAAAGGCTGTGTCCGCGCCGGCGACACAGTAGGACGACTCGGAGGAGACGAGTTCGCCGTTCTTCTCGAGGGCCTGCGCAACACCCGTGATGTCGCACGCGTGGCAGAGAAGGTGCTCGAGGTGATGTCCGTCCCCTACAACCTCGGCACCGATCCGCTGTCGGTGACCCCCAGCATTGGCGTGGTGATGTCAGGAGACGACCATGGGGACAGCAGCATGCTCACCAAGTCGGCCGACACAGCGATGCGCCGGGCAAAGGACGGCGGCGGCAACAATTTCTGTTTCTTCACACCAGAGATGCAGGCATCGATGGCAAGCCGTATTTCCATGGAAAGGGAGCTTCGGAGCGCGGTTCGACAGCAACAGTTGGTGCTGCACTATCAACCACAGGTCGAGTTATCCAACGGCCAGACAACAGGAATGGAAGCCCTCGTCCGGTGGCGCCGGGGCACTGACGGACAGTTGGTCCCCCCCAACCAGTTCATCCCGATCGCCGAAGAGACCGGCCTCATCGAGGCCATCGGCGAGTGGGTGATCGAGGAAGCCTGCCGACAGACCGCGTCCTGGACTCGCGATGGCATGCAGCCATTGTGCGTATCGGTCAACCTGTCGGTGCGACAACTGCGGCCCGGTCGGCTGGCCCAGCTCGTCCAGGCTGCGCTCGAGAAGTCAGGTCTGCCAGCCGAGCAGTTGGAGGTGACCGAGAGCCTGCTGATGGAGGACGTGGATGCAGCGCGGATCGCGCTCACCCAACTCAAGGAACTCGGTGTCCGAATCTCAGTCGATGACTTCGGCACCGGCTATTCGTCGATGAACTACTTGAAGCGCTTTCCCATCGATACGCTGAAGATTGACCAGACCTTCGTACGGGAGATCCCCAGTGACCCCGATGACACGGCGATCACTGCCGCAATCATCGCCCTGGGCCATGCGCTTCGCCTCGATGTCGTCGCCGAAGGAGTCGAGACGACTCCTCAGCTGGACTTCCTACAGAGCGAGGGCTGCGATCGGGCGCAGGGTTTCCTGCTGAGCAAGCCGAAGGACGCCACAGACTTCGCAAGGTGGGTGCGCGATCGGTCCGAGTCGACAGGCCCGAGCAACGCCATCGGCGCGGCCGAACTGGTTCAGCGCGACTGAGCCCCTGCCCTGTCGGAAGCGGAGCTGCCCGCCGCCGGCGCGCGCACATTGGCTCGGCCTTGAGTGTCCGTCTCCACCAACGGCTCCGACACGCCCTTGGCAGGCTGCGGCTGCTGCACGCCGCTACCGCAACGCTCAATAACCGATTCGACGATATCCCGCATCGTCCGCACCTGGATGCGCCGTAGCAGGCCCTGGTGGATAGCGTATTTAGCGGCAATCAGGTTCTCGAACGTGACCTGGTAGCCGCCATCGTCGCGAGCCTCCACCTGCCAGAAGCCATCGTGGCGAGCCTGCCGTCCCGAGATCAGCTTCCACTCGAGCCGGTCCCGGCCGTTGAGGTTTCGGTGGTAGCGAGACTCCACGTTGCCCACCAGGAAGAATCGCTCATGAACAGAGATATCCTGGAAGTGTTGGCCGGGCTTGTGCACAACCAGCTTCTTCACGTGACGGAGCAACCTACCCATCGTCACCGGCTCCGCCATGACCGTGTAGGCACAGGCCGAGTCCAACACCGGGAACACGGCTCGCCGCAAGTGGCCTGCCTCCGAGCGGCTCTCTTGCCAGTGCACCGCGTCCGAATCGCCAGCATCAGCCCCCCGGGGGGCGACGCCAAACGCAAGCACCAACAACAGCAGACGCACCAGGGCCTGGCTGGCAAGGGGCTTTGCTGGCGGGCGGATGCTGGTCAACACGAAGACTCCCCCCAGGCATACTAGACGCCTGTGGATCAACTAGTGTAACCATCCTCTTCAGACTTAGCAGGCCCCAAAGCCACTTCTTTGTGACCAGGAATTCCTCAGAGCAAACATTGCGTGCTCTCACAGACTCTGGTCTGCTGACAGTTCGATCCACAGGACGCAAACAGCGGCCCCGCAACCGGCGACCAGGAGCAACATGCGAATCAAGCTAATCACTCCGGCCTTCCACAGTCGCTACTTCTGGGACTTCCGAAAGCTGAGCTCCGTACTCGGACGCGCCTCGAACAACCTGCTCCTCGCCCTGCCGACAGTCGCTGCCCTGACACCAGAGAAGTACGAAGTGATCCTGCTCGACGACAACGTCGACGACATCGACTACGACGACCCGGTCGACCTGGTCGGCGTGACGGCAATGACCTGCTACGTCAACCGCGCCTTCGAGATCGCCGACGAGTTCCGCAAGCGCGGTGTTCCGGTGGTGATGGGCGGTCCGCACGCCACATTGGCACCATTCGAAGCCCTCGAGCACGTCGATTCGGTGGTGATCGGAGAATCCGAAAACGTCTGGGCTGGACTGCTCGAAGACTTCGAAGCCGGCGCCATGAAAGAGGTCTACAGGGGGGTAGATGCGAAGCCCACCCTGGTAAACAATCCGGTGCCGCGCTGGGACCTGATACCGAGCACCAACTACGTGTTCTTCGGCGTCGAGGCGACCCGAGGATGTCCTTTTGACTGCTCGTTCTGTTCCATCAAACAGATCTACGGTGAGGACTTCAGAGTTCGATCAGCCGACGAGGTGATCGAAGAGATCAAGGCGGCTCCCAACAACCAGATCTTCTTTACCGACGACAATCTCATCGGCAACAAGCCTTTTGTGACCGAGTTGTTCCCAAAGATGAAGGGACTGGGCGTCAGCTGGGGCTGCCAGATGTCGATCAACGTCGCCTTTATGCCCGAGATGCTGCAAGCCATGAAGGACTGTGGCTGCTTCTTCGTCTTCATCGGTCTCGAGACCCTCGACAAGAAGGCTGTCGTCGAGATGAACAAGCCGGTCAACAAGATGGACTACTACAAGGCCATCGAGAACGTGCAGAAGATGGGAATGCACGTCATCGGATCCTTCATCCTCGGGGCCGACCACGATACCCAGGAAAGCTTCCAGGAGCTGGCTGACTTCGTCCAGGAGTCAAAGCTGAGCTGGGTGATGATCAACCTGATGAACAGCCCCCCCGGAACGCGCTTCCTCGCCGAGATGGAGGCCCAGGGGCGCAATGTCGTCTACTCCTACGATGAGCTTGACGGGGCCCATGCGACCGTGACCCACCCGGTCATGACGCGAGACGAAATCGAAGAGGGCTTTCGCTGGCTGTACCGCGAGATCTATGACTGGGACAAGCTGCGCGAGCGGATCTGCGCCAGCCTCGACGAGGGCACCTGGACCCAGAACGCCCTGACGCTGTCCCCCTTCGAGCAGGCCCGAATTGGCGTAAAGCTCGCCTGGGAGTACCTGGTCAAGGGCAGCGCTGCCCAGCGCCGTTTCTTCTTCAGCGTGGTGCGCCGATTTGGTCGGCGCGTCAACAAGGAGAGCATCGTCAACGTGCTGCTCCTGGCCATGAACTGGAACGAGTTCGCCAACACCCTGACCCCGAGGACACGGCCGGACATCGCTCCGATGGTGTTCCGCCAGGAGTACATGGTGCCGGTAGCTGAGCAAACCATTGGCCGCGACGAGGTGGGCAGCGGAGTGCTGCGCATCATCCCCCGTATGTCGGGGGTGCGCAGCAATATGGCGCCGGCTCCACCGCACCGCGACGAAAGCCAGCCAGCAAGCTGAAGCGAGTCTTTTCGCCCCGCACGAATCGAACCCAGCTAAGACCGCCCCAGCCGCGTCTCCGTCGCAGGTTCATTGCCCTTGCTTATGGGCGAGCGCACTGGTAAATGGCCCTCGTGCACTGCCCCTTCAGGGCGCAGAGCGCCGCATCAATTTCCTCGGAAGGAAGCCGTCGTGAAAACCTGGTCTGCCTCTCTCTACCTGCTGCTGAGCGCATTGCTCACACTGTCTGCCTGCTACGAGAACACCGGCCTCCCAACCGAGGACGACGACATCGACCAGGACGGCTACGACAACACCGTCGATTGCAACGATAGCGACGCGGCAATCCACCCCGGCGCCACCGAGGTCTGCGACAACGTCGACCAGGACTGCGACGGCACCACCGACGAAGAGACCGAGTGCTACGACGACGACGGCGACGGTGAGTCCGAGGTCGCCGGCGACTGTGATGACAACGACCCGCACCACTTCTCCTCAGCGCCCGAGGTCTGCGACGGGCGCGACAACAACTGCGACGGCGTGAACGACAACGGCGACGCATGCACC
>CAZBDA010000065.1:0-2248 GCA_964490445.1 uncultured Rickettsiales bacterium
ATGATGACAGCGGAATTTCCACGATGCTGATACTGGGTATCGTCATCGCCCTGGACATCGTCGTCGCCCTGGCTTGGTTCGAATGGTTCGAACCGATCTTCAAAGTCCGCGGATGCCAGTCCTGTCTCCAAGGCGCAGGCCATGCTCCACACAGGTAGAAGGACCAGCAGGACTGCCGGCAGCAGCGAGCCCGAACAATCAAGACCGCGCTGCAGCATGAGCGACTCCGGTGCAGGGAAAGGGAACCTCTACAGTCTGAGGGTCAGATGTGACAGAGTCCTTGCGCTGCGATGACAAAACGGTGGTCGTCGCCGAAACATCGGAGCGGAGCACTGAGCAGCGGCTCTGCCTGCTGGCTCGGGCCCACACACAGAACGCAGTAGGAACTCGTCGCCACCTACCAGGGGAGCGACGGGGCAGCCTCGCAAGCAGGCTACGAGTTCACCGGTGGACCAGGCCACGTGGGGCGAGCAATACTCTCCCCTGTTACGGCACCTGCACGCACGAAGGAGGGCTTTGATGACCAGCACAACCCTTACAGGCGAGCCACTGCAGCACTCCCAGACACGCTCGACTCTTCGCTGGCTGGTCCTCGTATTCGCCTTGCTTTTCGCCGGCCCTGCCGGAGCCATCGACTACTACGTCGACAACACCTGCGCCAACGCCGGCGACGGTCTCGGGCCGGGATGCGCGGCCACCGCAGGGGGCGCTGGGGCATGGACAGACCTCAGCGCGGCGCTGCTGCAGTTGAGTGCTGGCGACGTTCTCGAGTTGCAGCCCGGCACCTACGTCGGGCGCTTCCTCATCAGCGCAGGGCAGGGCCACAACGAAGGCACAGCGGCCGCACCGATCACCGTCCGCGGCACCGGCATTCCGGACGTCGTGCTGCAGGGCAACCGCGTGGACCGATTCACCATCACCCTGGCGCAGTCCTGGTGGATTCTCGAGGAACTTACGGTGATCAACGGCGATGGCACCGGCACCGTCGAGCCCGAGGGCCAGGTCAAGGTGCAGGGCCCTGCCGAGGGGGTCATCGTCCGCAACCTGGACGTCGACGGCCAGAACCTGAGCAAGGCGGGAGTAGCTGTCACCTGCAACCCCAACGGCTGCCCGCTGGAGACTCTGCTCGAAGACCTCACGATCCACGACCAGTGGTTGCTGCAAGCCAATGCTTCGGCACCTCTTTACGGCGATGCCCACGGAGTGTTCATCGGCAACACCACGCCAGGACTTCCTGGAGTGACCGGTACCATCATCCGACGAGTGACCACCTGGCACTGTGATGGCGACGGCGTACAGATCAACGCGCCCACCGACGGTTCCCGGACCGCGGCCGCCGACACGCTGATCGAAGAGTGTCACTTCTACCGTACGGACCCCTACGCCCGCGAGGAGAACGGCCTGGACGCGAAGGCACCGCGTGGGCTGATCTTCCGCAACAACGTCGTACACGGCTTTCGCGGCACCCCGACCAGCGTCGAGGGAGCGGCAGTCCTCGTCCACATGGGTGGCTACGACGCCGTCATCGAGGGAAACGAGGTCTACGACTGTACAAACTGCATCCGCGTGTCCCGCGGCGCCGGCACGGCCCGACCGGACAATGTACGCATCGAGAACAACCTGGTGCACGACACCACGACCGCAGCGCTGCCCATAGACAGCAGCACGAGCGGTCCCACGGGCAACGGCGTCGGCATCAGGGTCAGCCTCGCCACCAACGTCGTGGTGGCGCACAACACACTGGTGTCCTGCGAGGGAACCTGCATCGACATCGGTGCCGACACCGAGGGCGTCGAGGTGGTCAACAACGTCATCGTCAGCGGAACAGGCTCGGAGTTCGGGGCCGTACCGGCCGATCTGCTCGCCGGCGGCGAGGTCGACTTTCACCACAATCTTCTCTACGACGGCGTGTCTTCAGCACCAGGGCGTGTCAACAACCAGCCGATCGACCTCACGGACTGGCCCGACAGTCTCGCAGGCGATCCGCTCTTCGTCGACGCAGCGGGCGGCGACTATCACCTGCAGACGGGGAGCCCGGCAATCGACGCGGGTCTGGACGTGGGAACGACCGCAGACCGGGACGGGAACGCGCGAGATGCGAGCCCCGACTTCGGCGCCTACGAGTGGGCGGCAGGCACAGGCGACGACGATGACGATTCGGCGGGCGACGACGATGACGATTCCGTGGGCGACGATGACGATTCGGCGGGCGACGATGACGATTCCCCAGGCGACGATGACGATTCGG
>CAZBDA010000065.1:2258-13592 GCA_964490445.1 uncultured Rickettsiales bacterium
GTGGGGGTGGTCTTCGCCGCCGACGTGGTGGCGGTGGGCGGCGGCGACGACGAGGACGACGCGGGCGACGACGACGATGACGATTCCGTGGGCGACGATGACGATGACTCGGCAGGCGAAGCGCTGCTCGAAGGCTGCAGTTGCAACTCGCAACTCGGTGGTGCCCCGGGAGCGGGCAACGGCAGGGGCGTGCTTCTGTTCCTGTTGGTCTGCGCTTCGGCGCTGCGCGCGAGGCAACGGCGAGCAGGGTTCAGCACCCCTGCTTGAGTTGTTGCCATAATGGGCACCATCGAACTGCAGCGCTCAGCTCAGGCTGGGCTGAACCTGCAAGGAGGGACTTGCTTTGGCTGCCAGCATCCGCGAGTGGCTCAGCGACCTGGGATTGGACGAGTACGCCGGGACCTTTGAAGCAGAGGAGATCGAGGTCACCGTCCTGTCGAGTCTGACAGACGATGACCTGCGGGAACTCGGGGTCTCTGCCCTGGGACACCGCAAGAAGATTCTCTCGGCTGCCGCGACCAGTGACGAGGTGAGCGGGCCCTCGTCCCCGGCTGCGACCGAAACTCCCGTGGCAGAGGACCTCGTAGCGCCTATTGCAGAGCAGAGCCAAGCGCCTGCAGTCGCTGGGCCTGCCACCGAAGCGAAGGCTGAGGCAGCCACTGCGACACAGACCGGAGCCGCCGCCCTGGACGACGCGAAGGCGAAGGTCATCACCAAGGCGACGACAATCGGCAGTGAGGTGGGCGCGATTTTTCACGCACTGCGCAACTGGTCGGGCAAGCAGGCAGAACTGCTCAAAGACAAGAAGAGACTGCCTGAATTGGAGCGTCAGCTGGGCCAGGTCGTCATGGACAACGCGCTTGTTGACGACGAGCAGTTGCACGAAGTGCGAGCGGCAACCCAGGCCGTCGAGGACGGAAAAGCTGAGGTCAGTCGACGCGAGACCATCGCCGCGGCCACCGTCGATGCACAGGAAAAGCTGAACGCTGACAAGGCGGTCACTGCCGCCAGGCTTACGCTCGAGACAGCCGAGTCCGATGTCAGCAGTGCACTCCGCAAACTCGGAGCAAGCGCCGCCGCCCGGAACTTGAGCGACGAAGCTGCCAGCCCTGTGCTCACGGAACTTGCCTCGCTCGAGGAGCGGGTTGCGCTCGCCCGCACTGAGGGCGACAACCTGAAAACGACCATCAAGACGAACCAACAGGGTGTGATGGTGCTGGCGGTGGCAGCGCTGGTAGTGCTCGTCATCCTCTTGGGGGTGTTCGGAGGCTCCGACAAGACCAGCCGCAGCAGCAGCTCGGAAGCCAGGTCCTCCCGCTCCACGAGTTCCAGCAGCTCCAGCAGTTCACGCAGTTCGGGGCGCATCCTGACCCCCGTAGAGGCCGAGTCCATCCTCAGAGGTTGCTGCACGGGTGCTGGAGGCACCTATGCCGCGCAGTACGATGACTGCGTCATTTTCAGCAACCAGGAAGCCTATACCGGCTGCGTCGGCTACGACTACAGGGTCCGGTATCCCAGCGGCAATGTCCGCACCCTGGAAGCCCGCTACCGCCCCTAGCGAGGCGAACAGGCCGGGCAGCCATAATCCGGGGCCTCGAACCAACACGCCTTGCACTTCAGCTACTATCCCCTGGGGGATAGCTTCCCCTGCTGAGCAAAGCGAAATGTGAGAAGCCGATGGCCGCGAATGCGGGTGCTATGACCCTCGCAGTGGCCATCGCTGTCGAGTAATCGGAGGCTGTCTTGCCTGTCTGGGAAAGCGCCGTGACCAAAGCAACACTGGCGCTGCTGTTCGTGTTGCTCTGTACACCCGATGCCCTGGGCTACGAGAAGCTGGGGAATTCCTGCGACGAGGCCAAGGTTCTCATCGTGCTGGACCGCTCGGGCTCAATGAACGAGTACGAGCGAGGGGGCCGGCCGATCAGCCAGGCCCGCCAAGCGGTGGTGATGGTTGCCGAATTGGTGGGGCCCAATGACCACCTCGGCCTGGTGGTCTTCAACAACAAGGGAAGCATCAACGTAGCCCTCGCACCGAACAGTCGACAGGAGGTCGCAGACAGGGCCCGAGAGATGAGTGCCCGGGGTGGCACCTCGTTCAACGCAGGCCTGCGCAAGGCCCTGCAAGCCATACAGGAAGCCTCTGTGACAGGAGTCCTGGTGGTGTTCATTTCAGACGGAGATGACCCTGCGCGAATCAAGAGCTCGTACATCGACGACCTGCGGCTCTTGGATGTGCGCTTGAACACCATCGCAACCGGTGCCAACGCAAACTCCAGCAAGCTCAGCGACTTGTCTTCGAAGTTCGGGGGCTGGAGCCGACGAGTCGTTCACAGCAGTCTCAGGGCGACCCTCGTGCAGATGATCGACGAGGTGCGGTGTCAGCGCACGGTGGGTGACATCCGGGATGTGATCCGGCCGACCGAGTCGCAAGAGTTCGGAATTGATCTCAACGGGACTGGAGATGAAGTTCAGTTCACCGGCACATGGGAAGAAGGAGAGTTGGCTTTTACGGCCACGTCGCCCAAGGGGAAGGTCTACACCTCCGACGAATTCGGCCAGGGAGGCCTCTCCGGTGGCGGCAGCGAAGAGACCTATCGGATCTTGCGTGTACCCAGCAAGTCGGGACACTGGCGATTCCGCGTGGACATACGCGACGGAGCCGAGGAGGGCGAGCCCTACCGAATCACTGTCGCGACAATGCAGGATGAAGGCGTTCGTCTTGTTCCTCCCTCCGACTACAACAGTCCCGGCCAGCCGATCGAAATCAGCCTCGCCGACTGCAACGAGGAGGTCTCTGGGACCCTCTTTGAAAAGGGTGAGCCATCCACGCCCTTCGAGTTCAGGCCGGGGCCAGGCAACACCTGCGTCGCAAGCCTCCAGGCGCCGGCGGCGGCGGGCTTCTATCCCGTGGCGATCCAGCCAGAGAAAGGGCACCGGCTCTGGACCACTGTGAGCGTTGGATCGGTACGGGCAATCGTGGCAGCCCGCGACGAGTGGCGTCCAGAGCGGCAACCCTGGTCAAAGGGCAGTGCAGGTTCGGGTGGATCGGCCGGCAAGACCCTACTTCTGTTTGCTTTTATCTTCGGCGTGGTGTTTTTCGTGGTGAAGCAACGCCGTGAAGAGAGCAAGGCGAACGTGACTCAGGCGCCCGCGGCAACTGCGGCCAGCCCAGGGCCTGGTGACGACCCGGCGCCCCCATCACCTTCGAACTCGTGAGCCCTGGCGGCTCCTGCTGAGATTCGGCTCGACTACCGCCGGTGGGACTACGACCTGGTTGCGGTCGGCCACTGCAGCCAGCCAGCCGCTACGCCGCCATCCCCTCAGTATTCGATGACCTCGGGGTCTCCCCAGAATTCACCAGCGTTGGGACCCGAGGGGATGACCTTGTCGTCGCAGCGAGACATGTAGGGAAAGCCGACGTCCATGATCGCAGCGAACAGGCGCACCTCTGTCTCGTCCAGGTAGCCGGTGTGATCGGGACCAGTGAAGTCCCGATCGGGTTCGAGATCCCTGCCCGTCAGGACTTCCAGCAGCCAGGCGTTCTGGGAGTTGCCGCCCAGGGAGTCGGCACGGCCATAGTGTGATGCATAGCCGTCGCCTCCAAGGAAGTAGTAGCGAGCACCCGACAGGTTCAACATGAGGTTCTGGTAGGCGGGATCCCAGGGCGCCAGCTCGCCGAGGGGCGCGTGATCCGCGACCAGCGTGGCGTACTCCTGGTGCCCGGAATACTGGACGTTGTCGTTGTGCAGGAGCCAGGAGTACGGGACAGAGAAGTTGTAGCCGGGAACACGCTCAGCTTCGGGGACGAAGTCGAGAAAGTCCGGGTCCAGGTCGTCGAGCAACCAGCCCTGCGGATAGTTGGCCGTAGTCGAGTACTCAGCTTCCAGGCTCAGTTCAGCGGCCGGAGTGGCCCCCGAGTGACAGCTGACACAGTGGCTATCGAGCAGTGGTCGCAGCTGGTGCAGGAAGGTCATCGTCTGGCGGTCGACAGCAGGGCCGGTCAGGTCGACGGCAGCGGCCTGCGACGCGTCTGTCGCCCCGCCGGAGTGAGATGGAACGGGGGGGACCTGGTCGGTTTCCTGCAGGCCGAAGTACTCATCACCGTCCTGGATCACACCGTGACAGGCCGAGCAGTGGGCGTTGTACTGCTCTCTCTTTACGCTCGAGTCGATCTGGTGTCCCGGCGGCAGGGCAAAGACCCGCGAATGCTGGCGCACTACGTGGCCCTCGGCGTCGATCCCCTGGAAGAGCAGCAGCTCGCCCACAGGAAGGAGCAGGAGAATTGAGCCGTCCTCTTGGAGCGCGATGTCACCAAAGGCGTCACCACCCTGGGCCTGCGGCACGACCAGGCGCTGGTAGCCCGAGCTGTTGTTGATTCCCAGGTGACTGGGATGGTCGTGGCTGTCGTGCACGGCGTTTCGATAGGGGCGCCCGTCGAGCAGGCAGTTGTTGTTGCCCATGACCTTGGTCAGCACCCGCAAGCTGGTGATGGTGCTCAACTTCTCGAAGTGTGCGCTCTTGTCGACGCCATCGCTGTGCCGGAAGCTGAACCAGATCGGCACGTCGGCGATATGCAGCTCTGACCGGTCCGCGCTCTCGTCGGTGAACTCCGGGTAGGCGGGCGGAGAAGAGCGTGGACCAACCCAGGCCGGGTAGCGGAACATCCGGCCCGCGGGAGGTTCGATGAAGGGCTGGCGTGCTCCCTTGTGATCGAGCAGCCAGATCCCCATGCGCTGCGGCAGGTAGGGCTGCAGGGAGGCGAGGCGCTCCTCGAGGTTCGTTCCGCTGCTGTACAGGC
This sequence comes from uncultured Rickettsiales bacterium, assembly GCA_964490445.1. GTDB lineage: Bacteria > Myxococcota_A > UBA796 > UBA9615 > UBA9615 > UBA6601. The sequence goes on from CAZBDA010000065.1 coordinate 7,057, forward strand.
CGTACATCGCATCGCCCTGGGTCACATAGGTGGGCTCGGGGTTGAGGGCGATGAAGGCGCGACCATCCGGGGACCAGGCCGGGTCGGCGTAGAAGCGTGGCACCACGCAGTTGATGCCGTCCGGCGGTTCGCTGCAGTAGGCGAAGTGGGACTCGAGCGTGTCGGTCTCGGGGTCCAGCAAGGCATAACTGGTCAGTCCCTCTTCGATGCCGGTACCCAGGGTGTGGTCGGACAGGAAGGGTTGCCACAACTCGACGGAGCCGCGCCTTCGTCCGGTCATGCCCAGCAAGCTACCGTTGGCGAGTTGGATGGCCTTGCCCCACATGTTGGCACCCTGCTGCCGACCGAACAGGGGCGGCATTTCCATCATCCCGTCTGGCGAACTGCGGATGTACAGGTGGCGGTCCATGCGCTCGAGATTCCAGGCATGGATGCCGAGCAGCCCATCATTGAGGAAGAACGGGAAGTCGGCCGTGCCGCCCTCGTTCGTGTAAATGCTGCGCGGATCGCCGCCGTCGCTGGCGACAGAGATGATGTTGTTGACGAACTCGAAGCCGTGGTACGTGCGGGTCGCCCGTTGGCCACTGCGGGGGTCAGGGCCGCGGCTGGACAGGAAGACGCGCTGGTCATCGGGGGAGAATATCGGCGTCCTGTCGTCGCTCTTGCGCACCCGAAAGTGGTGATCCCAGACACCCTTGAGGGGCAACCCACTCTCGGTGTAGAGGCCGAAGGGGGAGCCCCGAGCGAAGGTACGGCCCCGGTGACGTCGCTCAGGCGGCATCAGGAATCCGGCGTCCACCGCCCTGCCGTCTTCCCCGATACCTGCAATGCACAGGTTCCAGCTCGTGTCGTTGACCCAGTCGTCCCCGGGCTGCACGGGAAGCCGACACTCAAAGACCATGCGGTCTCCAGCGTGGTTGATGGCAAGGTGGCCGAAGTCGCACTCGCCGGCCTCGTTGCACAGCGCACCATCGAGAAAGTCGATGGGCTCGCCCTCGGGCTGGAAGGTCGCAGGATCGATGGGCTGCAGCATGATCCGGGCACTGCCATCGCGCACGCCGTGGTCGCTGCGAACCGGATCTCGATCGAGCGCCCAGTACAGGTTGGGCGCGTCGACATAGGCGAGGTACTGGCGTGGTGTCTCGGGACCACAGGTCGGACAACGCTCTGCCTTCTCGGCGAGGATCCAGTCGAGCAGAATGGAGTGGATAGCATCGCCTGCCTCCAGCAGGGGGCCGCCGGCGTGCTGGACCCCCTGCGGCGACTCTTCGGGGAGCACCTTGGCGAGCAGGCGGGAGTTCGTCGGGCTGTCGATGGAGATCAGGTGCCGAAAGATGCGGTAGTTGGCCTGTACGACCACTTCTATGGGGAAGGCTCCGGGGAAGGGGTCGTCGGGATGCTGCAGAGAGGCAAAGCCGAAGCGGTCACCGAGGTGGCACTGTGCGCAGTTCTCCAGCAGCTCTGGCAGCACCGTGTCTTCGAACAGCTGGTAGCCGAGGGATTGGTCGTCATCATCGCCGGAGTCGTCGTCGTCGCCGGCAGAGTCATCGTCGTCACCCGAGTGATCGTCGTCGTCGCCGGTGCCGACGCAGTCCGGTGAGCCATGGCAGCCTTCATCTGCACAGTCGAACAGGCCGTCCTGGTCGTTGTCGGCACGGTCGGTACACTCGCCCGCCTCGTCGCCCTCATAGGGCGTCGGGGGCTGGGAGTCATCGCCCTCCCTGCAACCCGGCAGCAATGCGATGAGCAGAGCCAGGATGAGCAGCGGTGCTGGGCAGGGACAGCGCACAGGATCATCCTAGCGAAGAGCCCGGACGCTCGGGGGTATGTGTCTGCCGGCCCGGCGCTCCTCTGAGTGTCTCCGCAGGGCTGAGGGCCGTAGGAACCTGCGTCGCCACCGAGGCAAGATCGAATTGCAAAGAAGAGCCTCCAATGCGATCTAAGCAACTGAAGGGCTGCTATTCGGGCTACGATCATGAGATCCGTGAGGTCTACATCCACCGTATAGGTAGGGAGGCATCGCCATGAATCTGCTTCGGCTGCGCTGGCTTTTTTCTTTTCTGTGTCTGCTGCTTGCCTGCCCGGGCTGCACGCTCCTGGCAGACGATGACGATTCGGCGAGCGTGGGCACAGATGACGACGACGACGACAGCGCAGCGGCCGGCGATGACGACAGCGAGGCCGGCGATGACGACAGCGAGCCCGGTGATGATGACGACTCTGCGCAAGGCGGTGCCAACGGTGACGATGACAGCCAGCCGTGCGTCGATGCCGATGGCGACAACTGGTGTGCTGGGGAGGACTGTGACGACGCCAATGCGCAGGTCAACCCGGTTGCAGTAGAGATCTGTGACGAGGCCGACAATGACTGCAACGGTCTCATCGATGACCAGGCCGTCGACCAGCAGACCTGGTTCATGGATGTCGACAATGACGGCTACGGTGCCGCCCACTTGAGCACGGAGGCCTGCGAGGCGCCGGCGGGACACGTGGCAGACGACTCCGACTGCGATGATCTCGACCCGGCAGTGAATCCCGGCGCAACCGAGCTTTGCGATGAGATCGACAACGACTGCAACGAGTTGATCGACGAGTCCGGCGATGCGCCCAGCACCTGGTTCATCGACACCGATGGCGACGGCTACGGCAATTCCCAGGTGAGCACGCAGTCATGCGAGGCGCCGGCGGGCTATGTCGCCAACGACTCGGACTGCGACGACCTGGCTGCGACCACCTATCCCGGAGCCACCGAGACCTGTGATGAAGCGGACAACAACTGCGACGGCCAGATCGACGAAGGCACCGCGGCGGCCAACTCCTGGTTTGCCGACAGCGACGCGGATGGCTACGGCAACCCTGCGGCTTTGGTGGTCGCGTGCAGCGCCCCGGCGGGATTTGTCGCCGACTCTTCGGACTGTGACGACCTGGACTCCCAGAACAATCCCCTGGCAACCGAGATCTGCGATGAAGCTGACAACGACTGCGACGGCCAGGTCGATGAGGGGGCGGCCGCCCCGGGCTTGTGGTACGCCGACTACGACGGCGACAGCTTCGGCAATACGGGGCTGAGCAGCGTCGCTTGCCTGGTGCCTTTGGGCTTCACCTCGGCCTCCGGTGACTGCGATGACCTCGACGCGACCAGCTACCCAGGCGCAGCTGAGCTCTGCGACGGTGTCGACAACAACTGTGACGCTGCCATTGATGAAGGCGTGACCAGCACGTTTTTCGCCGACTCCGACAACGACGGCTTCGGGGACCCTGGCAGCCCGGTCCAGGCCTGTCTACAGCCAGCGGGGACTTCGGCGAACGGGCTCGACTGCGACGACTCTGCGGCGAACGCTCATCCAGGCGGTGTTGAGGTCTGTGACAGCATCGACAACGACTGTTCGGGCTTCGCCGACGATGGCGCGCTCGATGCCCTGACCTGGTACCTCGATTCAGACGGCGACGGCTACGGTGCCCCGGGGACGGCACAGGTGTCCTGCACTGCCATTGCCGGTTCGGTAAGCAACGACTCCGACTGCAATGACGGCAACAACGGCAACTATCCTGGCAACTCCGAGTCCTGTGACGGGCTCGACGAGGACTGCGACGGGGTGGTCGACAACGGACTCGATGCCGACGGAGACGGCACGACGGGTTGCGGTGCCGATGGTCAGTTCGGCACCAACGATGACGATTGCGAAGACACGGACCCCGCCAACTATCCCGGCAACTCCGAGTCTTGCGACGCCCTGGATGAGACCTGTGACGGGGTGGCCGACAACGGGCTCGATGCCGACGGTGATGGTGTGACCCCCTGCGGGCCTGACGGCATTCCCGGCACCAACGACGACGATTGCGATGACGGCGACCCTACGATCTCTCCAGGGGCGACCGAAACCTGGTACGACGGCATCGACTCGGACTGCGATGGAGGAACCGACTACGACCAGGATGGCGACGGCTACCTGAGCGACAACCACGGTGGAGACGATTGTGATGACACCAACGGCGGCGTGAATCCTGGCGCCACCGAGGTGACCGGTGATGGAATCGACTCCGACTGCGATGGCAACGACTGCGATCCCAGCTCTGGCGTAACCATCATCGTCGAAGGAGTGAGTGGCAACATCGAGGTCTGCACGAGCTGCAACGCAGGCGCCTATTCCTGCCAGGCACAGCAGATCTGCGACCAGTTGACCAACGAGACCTGTGTCCACCAGAACTATGACTGCCACAACGGCAACCGAGGCTCCTGGTACCCACCTTCACAAGGCGGCGGCTCCAATTTCAACTTTGCCTACGACTATGACTTCGAAGGCGGTGGCAATAACTATGGCAACATCTGCGACTGCAGCGGGGTGTCGGGCACCTATGGTATTGGATCCGCTCATCAAAACTGCGGAACTGGTCACTGGTTCAGGCAGTAGCTTGAGGCCTCCGGAAAGAAGCTCCGATGCGCGCGTACAGGCCGGCCACCTGCTGCCTCGCAACCGTCGCCCACGCCAGCGGCTGCGAGCCCAGGGTCGGCGGCCCGGGTAGGTAACACCACCGATGGCAGTGCCAGCAACAGGGCCAGCTCGACAAGCCGACCGCGAGCTCTTATCGAGTGCCGGCGGCTCGTCTTCGTCACGGCTGCTCCTGCACATCACGATGGCCTGCACACTCGTGGCTGTGCTGCTGCCCCTTAACCTCTTGGCAGCACCGGCGGTTCGGATCGCAGTCACGAATTTCTCGGGCAGCACTGCGACGCCGGAATTCGCCGATCTTGGCCGGGCAATCGCCGATATGGTCGCTACAGATCTGGCCCTGGCCGACGACCTGTCGATGGTCGAGCGTAGTCAGCTCAAGCAGGTCCTGGCCGGAATCGGACTCCTGGAGAATCCATACTTCGACACCAAGACGGCTACCCTCGTCGGCCGGGGCCTGACAGCGTCCTACCTGGTTGTAGGTGACTACCTGATCATGAAGAGCTCCTTGCGGATCGATGCCCGACTGGTCGATGTCGAGAGCGAAGAGATCGTCACAGCCGTCACCGTTTCAGGCACGCAGGACAGCTATTTCGAGCTACAGCAACAGCTCGTCGGAGCCCTGTTGAATCAAATGGGTGCCACACTGTCCGTGATCCAACGCAAGCAGCTGGGCAAGAGTGGTTCGAAGGACCTGGGCGCCCTGGCGCGCTATGGGGAGGCGCTCCGGCATCAAAGCGCGGGCGATACCCAAGCAGAGCGTGCGGCTCTTGAGGCGGCGCTGGTCAGGGATGGAGAGTTCCTGGCCGTCCGCGAGCGGCTCGACACTCTGGTTCAGTTGATCCAGAGGGTCGAGCGATCAGGTGGCTTGATTCTGGACGCCAGCAGCGTCCAAGACCACATCCACAACGCCAATCTCCATGCCGCCGCCGGGCGGCTGCAAGCCGCGACGAGCTCTACGCACCTCGCGATTGCTGTGGCCCCCGAGTGGCTCGAACCCTGGCTGCTACTCGAACAGCTGCACGCACAGGGTCCCGGGGAGCTGCCGTCTGTCCCGACTGGGGAGCGAGCTCTGCTGGAGGCACTGATCGGCGGGGACCGGGCTGCTGTGCGGAAAGCCCTCCAGTCGGAGACCAAGACGGCTGTGGCGCTCGCTTCCGCATTTCTCGTGCTCAGTTCGAACTTTGAGCCCCCTATTCGAGACGTGGAAGCCATGTTGACACTCCGAGGCGCGTTGGATGCACTATCCAATCCCGAGCTGCTCGAGCTGGCACGGGCTCGCTTGCAGGATCCGGCAGCACTCGACCGGAAGCTCGAGTCACTGAAAAAGCGCATGGTCGCCCCGTACCAGGACTGGATGACCCGGCGTGGTGTTCGAGCGGCATTTCGCTATGAGGCGGATGGCTTGCAAAACGCCACGCCGCGGCACGCGATGTGGTTGACCACGCTGCAGCCAACACAGACCGAGGCAAACTTGACGTTCCGAAAGGGCACCCATCCCCACTGGAAGAGCCCACGCTGGGCCAAGAGTTCACGTGTCCAGGACATGACCTGGTTGCTCCGAGTCTTTGTACGCGGTCAAGCGATGCCCTACGAGGAACTGAAGCTCAAGCAGAAGTACCTGGTTCCGGCCTCGGCCTTCGAGTGTGAAGACAACACGGCCTCACCCACGGGGTGGCTGTGCACCGCACAGTTCGCCGTCCATGAAAATGCCCCTCCCGGTTGCTACGAGATTCGACTCTCGCCCGTCAAGAGTCGAGGCAAGAGCGCGCTGGCGGACCCGTGCGCGTGGATCCTGGACTTCCGGCTGGGGAGGTCGTACGGACCTATCGAGAAGGCGGGGTCAAAGCAGTTCCACATGTCCTCTGACAGCGCGACCGTCCATCCCATTCGCACAGCCATGGAGCGAGAGTACTGGACTCGCTTTAGCGCGATCAGGGCGATGGGCGATGAGGCGGGTGCAGTCACTCGTGTGTGCTCCCGGTGGAGACATCGACAGGTGGCCTACGACCTGGACTACAAGCTGGCCGATGGGAAGAGTCCGGAGACCCAGGCCGACTGGATCGCCTACCGTGACGCCATTCT
>CAZBDA010000065.1:13602-28533 GCA_964490445.1 uncultured Rickettsiales bacterium
CAGGGGTACAGCATCGACGGTGCCAGGCTGAGCAGTAAGGGCAAGACCCACTCGGCCATCAGGTGCGCCTACCTGCCCCTGCCACAGCTCTCGGCAGGGCGGCATACCCTCTGCCTCGCCAGCCTGCCTCGTCGGGGGGGGAAGAACGCCGAGGCTGAGTGCTTCCACATCGCAATCGACAGCGAGTAAGCATGCGCCAATCCAAGGCGGGCAGAACTCGATTCAGCGTGCCCCGCCGGCACCGCCACTGGGGCCGACCAGCACACTCTTCGCCAGGGAGGTGCAGCCCTGCTGGATACCCAGCTCGCAAGCTCGACGGAAGAACTCCGTCGCCCTGACAAGGTCCTTACTACAGCCCGTCTCACCGTGTCGGTGACAGTCACCCACGAACCAGCAACTGTTGCCATCGCCAGCCTCGCAGGCGGAAAGATTGCGCTGGTGGGCTTCACGCAGACCCACCGCGAGCATCCGCTGGAAGAGCAGACGACTGTGTCTTCCCTGCAACCCGACGATGCCACCTGCCTGGTCTTGCTCGACGAGAGTCGAGCCATGCTCTTTCTGCAGCTCGCTGCAGGCGGGCTCGTCCCCCTCCATGCAACGCGACACCAGGCCTGGGAGAAGGTCTTCGATCGGGGCCGGCGCTTCGATCGGGGCCGGTGCTTCGATCGGGGCCGGTGCTTCGCTGTTCCCACAAGCCGAGACGAGCCAGGCAAGAGCAGTCAGGAGCAGTAGGCTACGATTCATGACTCTGCCCCGAGGTGTTGCGACTGCAAGACTACCAAGGCAGGGGCTGTACAGCGCCTGCCCACAGAACCGAGCACCAAGCCTGGGCCCGGTGTCGTCCACTGCTGACTGGCCCATTGGGAGCTATTGAGCGATGTCAGCCCGTCGACTCATCTCGACAGCAGGGCGACCTTCGAGCAGCTCAAGGTGTTCGCATCTAGCGCATGTTCAGACAGGACAGACATAATGTCCCCCCCGAACTCGACCACTGGAGACATCGTGAAGTTCCACACAGCATCCATGCTGCTGCTCGTCGCCCTGATGTGCTGGCTGGGGTCCTGCTACCCGGGGCCACCGTCGGCCGGCGACGACGACGACTCGGCCGGCGACGACGACGACTCGGCCGGCGATGACGACGACACGGCCGGCGACGACGACGACACAGCCGGCGACGACGACGACTCCGTCCCGCCGGTGGACTGCAGCGCCTCCTACACGATCGACGCCACCACCACGCAGTCCGAGTTCGATTCGCTGAGGCTGTGCACCACGATCGGGGGGGACCTGGTCGTCACTGGCACGCAGTTGCAGAGCCTCGACCTGCCCTTTCTGACAGCGGTCAACGGTACCCTGCAGATCTCGAACAACAACCAGTTGTCTGACCTCGGTGGGCTCAGCAGCCTGCGCCACATCGGCTACCTTCTGCTCGAACAAAACGCCGCCCTGGCGAGCGTGTCCCTCGAGGAGCTCGACTTCCTCGACACCCTGCGCATCTTCGACAATGACGCCCTCACGACCCTGGATGGGCTTGGGGTGGACCCGGCAGGGGGACCGGATCTGACGGCTCTGAGCGGAAACGTGTTCATTGGCCACAATGACACCCTCGCGACCATCGGCGGGCTGTCGAGCGTGACCTCGTTGGGTGGCGACCTGACCATCCAGGAAAACGCCACGCTGGACAACCTTCTCGGCCTGGGCAGCCTGGGAGTGGTGAACAGCCTCTCGCTCTCCGCCAACCCGGCACTGCACTCAATTAGCGCCCTGTCGTCTCTGCTCTTGATCAATGCCGACCTGACCATCGACAATAACGGCCTGTCCAACCTTGTCGGCCTGCAGAGCTTGAGCTGGCTGGCTGGTGATCTGAGTATCATCAACAACAGCGGGCTGCTGAGCACCGCCAGCCTCGCGAGTTTTCCGACGACGTTGGGTGGCTCGGTGAACATCTCGGACAACAAGCTCCTGGCGAACCTCGAGGGCCTGGCAGGACGTCCCAGCATCAACGGTGACCTCATCCTCATTGGCAACGAGGTCCTGCCGGACCTGCATGACCTGATCAGCCTGCAGCGAGTCCACGGCGACCTGACCATCAAGGGCAACGAACACCTTTCAGACCTCCAAGGACTGGACGGTGCAACGAGCAGACTCAGCCGCCTCGGCCCGGGACTGCGCGAGGTGGGCGGAAGCCTCTCGATCGACAGCAACGGCTCCCTGGATTCGCTGCACGGACTGCAAGACCTGAGCAAGGTGGGGACGGAGCTCCCGGCGGGCGGGGACCTGACCATCACCGGCCACACGGACCTTGAAAACGTAGATGCCTTGGTGTCCCTTCAATTCGTGAATGGGAATGTCGAGGTCAGCGACAACGCCGTGTTCAATAACCTATGGGGGCTTGGCAACCTGCTCATGGAACCGCCGGACCCCCTCCAACAGCTGGGGGTAGCTGGGTCTGTGGAGTTCTCTTACAACCCCAGCCTGTGCCAATACCAGGTGGACGACCTCGAGGAGCAATGCATTTGCACCATCCTATCTACCGGCAACGACGAGGAACCCGCCTGCTTCTAGTCAAACAGCGCCGAAGCAGGAACGAAGGCCCGGCAGAAGCGAGCAAGAGGGCATCACATCGAACCCGGTGCTGTGAGCACCTCGAGGCTCAGCGGATAAAGAGCAGGCGGGCGAAATGGTGCCACGTGGATGCAGGTCAGCGGTCGGTAAACACCACCGCTTTGCCCTGGTACCACGACCCGCAGGAGAACACCTGGCCATTGGAGATGTCGCACTGGCGATAGGCACCGTCGTGGAAAGTTACCGCCTTGCCCTGGTACCACGACCCGCAGGAGAACACCTGGCCATTGGAGATGTCGCAGCGCTTGTACGCTCTGCTGCCGGCCTCGGCCGGGATGTTGGTGAACGCAAGCCCCGCGATAACAGCGGCTCCTATCAAAATCGAGATGCTGGTTCTGGGCACGGGCTTTCTCCCTCACGGGCGATCCTACTCGACCAGAGGATGATGGGGGCAGCGAATACCCGGTCCGAGCAGGCAGCAGTAGAGTGACAGGCGGGTATGCGCCAACCGGGGGCATTGCCTCAACGAGGCCCGCTTGAGCGAATCGGCGGCCCAGCCCCTGGCGCGTTGGCTCACAGATTGCTGGGGGCGGCTGGTCATGCCTATCCTTCCTCCAACATGAGCACGCGCTTCGAAGACATTGCGGATTGGTTGCTTGAGGCCGAGACCGGGCGCAGCACACTGGTTGACCTGAGCCACAAGCTGGTCCAGAAGATCGAAGAAGTGGGAGTCCCGCTGTCTCGCCTCAACCTGGGTGTGTTGGCCCAACACCCGGAGCTGGCGGGGTACGCAGTGCACTGGGAGCAGGGAATGGACAAACCCGTCGAGGCTCCTGTCCGGCACGACCAGACCCTACTTCCCATCTACCTGAACAGCCCCATCCGCTGGATGGTAGAGACCGGGGAGCCAGTCCACTTCGACCTGGCGGATCCGGAGTCCGGGAGTGATTTCCCCGTCATAAGCGAGTTTCGTAGCAAGGGGCACACGGACTATCGCGGTTTTCCCATTGCCTACGGCCTGGATGAGATGGCCGCCCTGACTGTGTGTACCAAACGTCCCGGCGGCTTCGAAAAATGGGAGCTTGCTGGACTTACCAAGCTCTTCCCCGCCGTGCGTCTGCTGATTGAGGTAGTCGAGATGCGTCGCCTCGCCAAGACCCTGTTGCGCACCTACCTGGGACGTGACACCGCAGAGTTGGTGTTGGACGGAAGGATCCGGCGGGGGCAGGGCGAGACGATTCAAGCCGCGATCTGGCTGTGTGACCTGAGAGGCTTCACCGCGATGACCGAATCGATAGGCTCAGTCGCGATGATCGAAGTGATGAACCTGTACTTCGACTGCATGGCAGAGGCCGTGTGGGAGGAAGGTGGCGAGATTCTCAAGTTCATGGGCGATGCGATGTTGGTGGTGTTCCGCATCACGGATAAGGTCTCTGCCACCGAAGCAGCCAGGCAAAGCGTGCGCGCAGCGACCAGTGCCCAGCGTCGCCTGTTCGAACTGTCCAGTCAGCGCGTCAGAGACGGCCTCAGCCCTCTTCATGCCGGCATCGCCGTACACCTGGGTGGGGTTGTCTACGGGAACATCGGCGCGAAGACCCGGCTGGATTTCACCGTCATGGGCGCCGCCGTCAACCTGGTGGCCCGGCTCCAGGGTCTCACCGGAACACTCGGAGAGCCATTGCTGTTTTCTCAGCAGGTGGCCGAACACCTCGCCCGACCGATTCAATCGGTCGGCGAGTACAGCTTCAAGGGAGTCGAAGACCCCGTCGAGATCTTTCGGGTCGCCCACGAGTCCGATGACGCACGACCCGTCGACTCAGCTGAGTAGGCGAGGCCCAGGCGGGTATGGACCCAGGCGGAGACGCACGGGCGTAGGACTTCGAGATTCAAAGCTCGCCTTTCTCTCTACGCCAGCAGTCGCTGGAATTACAATGCGTGAAAACATCTGGCGTCTGGTTCGCCAGCTTCGGAGTCAATCATGAAGATTCGAATCAAGTACTGCGTCGCTTGAAACTACCTGCCGAGAGCCTCCAGGTTGGCGGCCGAGTTGCAGGATGGCTACACCGCCGAGGTCAGCCTCGAAAAGGGAACTGGCGGTGTTTTTGACGTGTGGATGGACGAGCAGGTGGTGTTCTCGAAACACAGCGTCTCTCGCTTTCCCGAAGCTGGCGAGATCAAGGCTGCCATCGATGCGCGAATAAGCACCGACTGAGTCTGTGCACGAGAAGCAGCAGCTTCTATTCGCCAATTCACTGGATCGGCTCACGATCCAGCTTCATCGCGCCCTCCAGGTCGTTGGGGAAGAACCTTGAATAACTGGGCAGACTTCCCGATGTCACCACCGGCCCTGGACGGCCTTCTCCGCGTGGTGCAGTCCGCCGACTCGCGCTTGTACTGGGGCTGGGTGTTGTCCTTCGTTGGACTCTCCGCGGGCCTGTGGTTTGGAATTCTGAGGCGGCAGGTCGAGTCAACGGGACAGGGTCCGTCGAGCTTCTTTGGCTGGCTGTTCAATCCCCGAATCTGGTTCCACCGGTCCACTCTCGTCGACCTGCAGGTTCTCGTGGCCGGCGCACTGCTGACTCCCGCCCGCTGGATCTCCGAGCTCATCGGCGTGGTCGGCGCCGCCACGGCAGTTATCTATTTCTGGAACGACGTTGCCCCTGGTTGGGAGGGCCTGCCAGCCACCTTCTGGGCCGGCGCCCTGTGCTCGGTAGGGCTCCTTTTGAGCAACGACTTCGCCATGTACTGGAATCACCGGCTGAGCCACAAGATCCCAGCACTGTGGGCCTTCCACTCCGTGCATCACACAGCCGAGGTCCTCACGCCGCTGACCAATTACCGCAAGCACCCCGTCTACGACTGGACCCGAACGGTCGTCCAATCGCTGGTGGTCGGACCCATCCAGGGGTCACTGCTGTTCCTCTTTGCTGGCCAGGCCCGACCCCTTGAACTATTGGGCGTCAACGTGCTTTGGATTGCCTTTGTCGCCTCGACGGCAAACCTCCGCCACAGCCAGGTACCGCTGCGTTTCGGCCCCCTATTCGGCCGGATCTTCTCCAGCCCCTCTCAACACCACCTCCACCACAGCCGGGACCCGGCTCTTGCCAACTGCAATTTCGGAACGGTTTTCTCGCTCTGGGACTGGATCTTTGGCTCATTACGCCTCCCAATCCCCGGCGAACGATTAGAATTCGGCGTAGAGGGGACCCCCCCCCACAGAAACCTGGTGGATGCTTGGCTCCGGCCTTTTCGTGAACTGCCGCAACTACTCTTTCGGAGAACCCCATGAAAGCGCTCTTCAAACTCTCGATGGGTTGTTCGCTACTTGCCCTTTGCACCCTGGGCCTGCTTGGTGCGGACTGCCAGGACAGACGACTGATTGACTGTACTAGCGACGCAGACTGCCCGACCGGCATCAGCTGCTTCTTCGAGAACCCCTGCGACCGCTGGGAAATCGACTTCGGGGGTGACGACGATGACAGCGCAGCCGAGTGCCCTCACGTCGATGCTCCCGTAGAGGTAGGAACCTGCCGGACAGATGCCTGGTCGGATGCAAACGACGAGTAGGTAGACAGCGCCTGTGCTCGACCAGAACACTCAACTCTCAAAGAAGCAGTCCCCGTAGTCGTAGATAAAGGCCTCGCAGTTGAACGCCTGATCGCAGCTGCCGTCTCCCAGCCACGCTTCGGGAGCGCAGAAGCTCTCACAGTCATCAATCTGCCCTTCCTCGCACGGCTCGTTGGGATCCTGCTGCTGCTCCTCGACCTGTTCGGCAGAATCGTCGTCGTCACCTCCAGCCAGGTCCGGACGGTCAGGAACGCAGGCCACTGAGAGCAGTGAAAGAAGTATGAGAAGACTGAAGAAAGGCCTGAACAGCCATTCTTTAATTGAGAAAAACATCGCTGTACTCCAATTGCTTGTCCGACCTTGCAGCCGGTTTTCTTGTTTCCGACCCTGGGGCCGGGGTGATGCTGTGGCACAGCGCAGCCGCACGAACAGAACGTGGAACGGGGCTGCATCTCAGGCGAGCGCCCACGTCCGTTCTGGGCTGTGAATGGCTCGGGGGCGGGAACCTGCGCATGGCGGACTTCCAGGACGAGAAGATGCTCGTAGGTAAATGCTTGCGCGCAAGTGTTGCGGCGTCATGGAGGTGGTGCGCACAAGTTGGGCTGCGTAGCCCTTGCCGAAAGCCGATGGTCGATTCTGACGGGGCACAGCTAAGATGAGTTGCTCAGAGCGAGGTCACAGAGGGGAGGAATGATGAGCCCATCCATCTATCGAAGCCTCTGGATCCTCCTCGCTCTTTCCTGCGCCCTCGCCTCGCCCGCCCGGGCTCAAATCAAGCTCGAGCTCATTGCACAACAGGCAAGGCTCGAGATGATGGCCGAAACCGTGGGGCTGGCGCTGACCGTCGAAGTCCGGGACCGCTGTAGCACCGTCGTCAAGAAGGAGCCGGTCGAGTTGTACTGCTCCGAGTGGCGACCCTTTGTCCCGCTAGACATCGAGCGGAAGCCCTTCTTTCGGGGGCACGTTATGACCCCCAGCGGGAAAGAGGCAAAGCTTATCGGACGCAGGGGGCCGCGCCTCGGGGGAGAAGTCCACGCACTTCGACTCACCCTCACCGGCGGATCGGGCAGCGCCCCCGAGCCTCTTAGCTGGGAACTCGACCACGACGCCGACCGTCCGGGAACCTGGCTGCTGGACGCGGCCGAGCTCGGCCGGGTGCTCCTGTATGGTGGCGACGGGAGCGGCACCGACTGGGAGTTGGAAGTGGTCGCATCGACCCAGGGCAATCCCACTCTGTGGGAGTCCGGTGCCGGTCGCACCCTCACAAACAAGCTGCCCGCCCTGGTACGTGCGAGCGTGGACGCCAGGTGGCGTTGCGAGCAGTTCATGAACTGGAACGAGTCGAGCAGCCTGGCCGACGTCGTCGAACGCGGAAAGCCGACAGCCTCCCTTCCGATCGAGCGCCTGGCCTGGAGCGTCGACCACGTCGCTGCGGCCTGCACCGAGACCTCAGAGACGGCCCGCGAGCAGCTCTGTGCTCTGTCGGACGCGGTCGTCGAGGGGATCGCGAGCAACCAGCCCGACCCCGTGCTCGCTGGCAAGCTCCTCCTCTTCTGCCCCGACGAGTTCGACGTGACGATATATGACGCCATTGGTAACCACTTCGAGGGGCTGGCTGCGGAAGGCAAGCTTGCCGAAGCGGCGGACCACCTGGTGACCTGGACAAGCCTGGGCGCTACGGGCTGGGCCGAGAGCACTCGCAGCAAGCTAAGCGCGCTGGCAAGCGCGGCCCTCGCTCCCGTAGTCGAAGCCGCAGACATCCCGCAGGTCACTGAGTTCATCGGGCGTTACCGAGCGTCCCTGGGAGCCGACTGGGTCAACGCGGCCATCGCCCAGCGCTCGGGACTCGTTGAAGCCGAACTCGAAGCGGGAGTCGCCGCCAACGACATCGCCGGGGTCACCGCAGTCCTCGAGCGTCACAGGGAGATCATGGATGCGGCCTGGCTCGAACGGGCGACCGTTTCGCGGGCGGGGCTCATGGAGCGAGCCTGGGCGCCCGCGGCCGAAAAGAACGACATCCCCCAACTCATCACCCTGATGGAAACGCACGGTGGTTCGATGGGAACCGAATGGGCACAAGCGAGCCGCACGGACGTCGAGAAGCGCATCCAGACTCTCGTCAACGAGGCGGCCTTCCTCGCGGGCGATGCACGCAAGGTCATGGGCCTGGCAGCAGCCTACGGGGCCTTCGTCGGCCCCGATTGGTTGGAAGCTACCCAGAAGACAGCTCGCGGGCTCAGCGACGAGAAGACCGATGCGCTGCTGGCCACCGAAGACATCGACGGAGCAAGCGCCTGGGCCAAAGAAGTCGAGCCCTCGATGGGCCCCGCGTGGAAGACCGCGACAGACGCCCGCATCGCAGCCATGCAGGCGGCCATCGCTTCGGGGCCTCCGCTCATGGCCGTCTTCGCTGCGGGGGACGACGACAAGACCTGCATGCTCTCCATCCTTCGACCGGTGAAGCCGGCCCGCATCCTCAGGGCCTATCCTCTCTCGCAGTCATGCAGTGAGTACGACACCGGCTACATGGATCGACACGACAACAAGCTCGTGCTGACGACGGGAGATTGGGACAAGCGAACAGTCCATCTCCTCGACCTCGATACAGGCTCTCTCACCACGCCTCGGGCTCTGCCCCGCGGTGCTCGAGTCCGTGGCGTCGGCTTCGACGATGGCGGCACGCTCCTCGCAGTCGCCCAGCTCTCTGCCCAGCAGCGCGAGAGCAGAGATGGCAGCTCTTCCTGGTTCGAGCAGGACGGTGTGAAGTACCCCGTAGATGAGTACTCCTATGGTGAGCCCATGCTCTGGAGGACCTATCGTCGCTCGCGCTCCTCCTGGAGAGCCGTCGACACCATGGTCGTCGAACTCGCCTATGACATCGAAGGACCGGTTGTTGCCTACCATGCGTCCACGGAGCCGCTGTTCAGGGAGTACGACAGCGCCGCCGACTTCCAGGATGGTAGCGAAGAGGTCAGCAACAGGCAGGCGCGAGATCTCTATCGTCTGACCGGGGAAGACTCGAGCTACTTTGAGGACGAAAACGGCGGCTGGGTGATGTCTTCTGGTGCCTACCCAAAGGTTGTGGGTAGCTGGTTGGTGGGGGATGTTGGACACTGGCCAGGGCCGCTGCTGTGGGAGACTTCGTCGAACCGTTGGGAGGTCATTCCTGGCAGCCAGGAACTGACCTCGTACTCGAAGCGAGGTCGCTACCTCCTCGTCTCGGCCTCCGACGGGAAGGAAATTCACTTCCTCTGGGATCTCCAGACGCGGACGCTCCTGTGGGAGTTGGTGAGCCCTGTCAAGCCGCAGTGGTTCGATTAGGTTCGAGGAACCCCCGCGTCTCATCGGACAGATCCCGTCCCCGCCACTGGCGATGGGGCGTTTCCCCCTGGGTTGTTCATTTCTTCGCAGGCTTCGCGGGCGGCACAGGCCTTCCAGGACTCGACGGCCAAAGCGGCCAACAGCCTGCCAGGCATTGCCCCGGTGCCCCCGACGGTGGCCACGGTAGGAGGCCTTCGATTACCTCGGCGGTTCTACATAGTCCGGCCGGCGGTCAACGCGTAATCGTGGCCACCCATGAGCCCTGGTTCGGAGCGGCAATGGTAACCAGGGTGCCACCGGAAAGCGTCGAGGGGGCCTGTACTCAGTCCCAGGGCACTTCCTGGTAATCAAGCCCACTGCCGCTGTCCCCTGGGTACAACTCCAGCCCGCGCTGCTCGACAATGTGCCGACTCAGGTTTGGAAAGAAGTCGAGCAGGTTGTCTGAGCGGAAGGTTGTGGGCAGGTCGCGCTCTTGAGTGAGGAGTACTCCGGTGGATCCTTCGCGAAGCAAGGCCCCGTGAGAAGCCTCTGATGCAATGCTGTCGGTTGCAGTACCCAGGCTGAAGCCGGACGACACCCAGCCCAGTTCGAACGAGACCAGCACCTGAGGCGGCCAGACTACGCTGATGGGATCAAAGCCGGTACGTACCCGGTAGAACATGTCGGGATAGTCACTGGTAGCGCTGAAGCCGAACAGGTCCTCGTCACTGTACGAGGCGAGATCGGGGTTGTTGCCGCCTCCCTGTGCCAGTTCCAGGCCAAAGATGCTCCAGTCAGTTGATCGTGGCAGCAGGTACTCGTCCTGCGACTCGTCGTAAGCAAACTGGGCCAACAGGCTTTCATCGCGCCAAAGTTGATACCAGGACAGCTCAACCTGGTCCGCTCCTTGGAGTGCGGGAGCCTCGCCCCGACAGATCACCAGGTCCACACCCTCAGCCGCAGAGAGCCGAGAAGACACGACGGTCGCCTGCTCTGGAAAAGTGTGCAGCCCTACGTAGGTCACACGAGAATGCAGGATCGGGACCGCGACCAGTTCGTCTTCCTGCTGTCGGTCCTGAAGCGAGGCCGCGACCGTAATCCCGACCTGCTCCATCACCTGGTCCAGTTGCACCAGTCGCTCGGGCGGGTTCGGCGTGAAATTCATGCCGTGGTCGGAGAACAGAGTGAAGATGAAGTTTCGTTCAGGATGCCTGCTACGGAAGGATTCGATGCGTTGCCAGATCTCTACCGCGGCGGCAGTCATCTCTGCTGGATCGTACGAGTGTCCCAGGATGTCGGTATGGGGGATGTAGGCAGAGAAGGTCGGTGAGTCCTGGGTCCTGCTGTCGAGCACGTAGAACAGGTCATCCAAGCCCCGGCCCATGCTCTGGAACGGACTCGAGTAATTGCTGATCACGTCCAGGTAGCCGTTGGCATGGTGGTCAAAGGCGCGGTAGTAGGCCGAACTCTCGAGGCCCACCACCTCCAGGGGGGGGACAATGTGGGTGATCAGCCCGGCATCCCCGTGGTTGACCACCTTGTCCCTTACCGGGTCGTAGTACTCGTACTCAAAGCCGGGGAGAGGCTCGGTCTGCAGGATTCTCGTCCAACTTGTAAACGAGGTCGCCGGGAACATTGCGACCGACGCCGCGAGGCTCCAGGAGGCTTCTGGATAGGCCCCCTCTGCCCTGGCTGCGTCCAGCGCCTCTATATCGAGACCGTCGACACCAATGTAGACATAGACGGTTGCCGGAGCATCGGCACTGTCAGGCATGGGCACGCTGTTGTAGAGGTGGTACAGGTTCCAGTCACAGGCAGACAGCAGCAGGAATGAGGCGGCGACCAGCAAATTGAGAGCCCGTCTCCGGCCTACCTGAACCCCTTGTCTTAGCTGTGCCATCGCCATCAAATCCGGAACGAAGCCGAGAACGCGGGGGCACCCTGCCCGCCATCAGCGGAGCGTCGGTACAGGTAGCCCAGGCGCAACTCGAAGGCCCTGAAGTTGAGGCGGTACGAGGCGCCAATCACCACGAAATCATGGTCCCAGAAGCCTACTTCACCGAAGTGCGCGACAAAGCCATGCCGCCTTAGCGGCACCAGTTCGAGGTTCACAAAGTAGCCCAGAGTCACCCTTCCGCTCGGCTCGGTGAGTCCAAAGACACCCATCAGAGTCAGGCTCTGGTTGAGTTGCAGCCAATTCAGCGGCTGCCATGAGGCCGCAAGTGACACTGGGACAACCAGGTAGGTCTTCGCCCAGTTGTTGATGCGCGACTTGAAATTCGAAGAGGCAAAGGAATTGCCTGCGCCGGGGAGCAGCACCATCACCTCACCCTGAACGGCAAGATGGAAGTCCTCTTTCGTCAAGACCCCAAAGCGGCCATGAACGTTGGGAGCGCCAAACGGGTACGGCACCGGCCGCAGCCCAATCTGAACCCTCTTGCCGAGACCCAACTGGATGTGACTTGTGCCGATGAAGGCTTCCCGCAGACCGAGTGTGTGCCCACTGGCCTCCCACAGTGGATACAGGCCATTCACTGAGAAGCGATGCTCGGCCCAGGAGGGGTCGTATCTGAGCGCGGGGGCGACAGGCTTCTTCCCAGGCACCTCTGAGGCGAGTAACCGGCCTGGGCACATCAAGATTGCCAGGATGCTCATGGCAGCCAACAACCACTGGTGCCTGGTGGCGATGGGCGACCTGCCGTGTCCTCGTGCTTTGTAACCGCCTTGAAGCAACACATGCGCTCCGCCGGTTTTCGGCTCCAGGTGGTTCATCACAGTTCCCACGATACACCGCTAGTTGGCGCTCGCGGAGCAGGGCGGGCGGCGGTCGGAGGCCCCCTTGCCGAAGAGTGCCGTCACTCCTGGGCGAACCGAACCGTGACCACAAAGCCGATGTGGTCGTTCGTGTCACCGACCTCGCGCATCAGGCGCCCTCCCTTGAGGGTGTCGAGGGCACAGCGGTCGAGCGCTTCGTCGCCAGACCCCGAACTCATCTCTACGTCCAGCAGACCGTGGGAGCCGGAGACGCCCAACTCCACGCTGCCGACAGCCGTGGAACCGATGCCGCGATAGCAGCCCAACAAAGACTTCTGCATGGAACCCGCCATCACCTCGTCGAGATTGAGCGGGCGGGGATACTTCGCGTGATCGGCGGCGCTCAGGTGAACTGTGGGGTCCTTGGCGCAGCCCAGGAGAAGGAGGGTAATGCTCAGGGCGATCCAACGCATTGGGGCTCCCAGTCGAGGTCGGCTTTTGATCGTACCCGGTTCACACACTTTGGCTGGGCTGGATGGACAGGTACTGCTCCATCCAACAATCCTCTGTGCACGAGTCTACCCCGCCTCACTCAACGCAGTGCTTTGGGCACGCTGGGGGGGATGCGCCAGGAGCTCCGCCCGGGCAGCCGCTCGCTGAGGGGTTTGCCGGAGGTCCCGACTGCAGGTGGCGGTAACAAGATCCGCTCCGTACGAGTCTCTCCACAATCACAAAAACCACCGTATTTCCAGGGATCAACAGACCAAAGACCGGTGGTAACAGCGGTTTCTGGTTGTCTCAGAAAGCGGGACATCCTTCGTACTGTGTCGCATTGTCGGCGTCACGGAGTCGTCAAGAATCAGGAGTTGTCACGTCACGATGAGACCAGCCTCCCGACTGCCCACCGCCTGCCCTGGCCGGGACGACTGCGACGAGGACTGCCGGAATCGGACCCAAGTGGTCGCAGGTCACCTGGCCTTCCTGACTTCGGGCTTCCAAACCTGCCGCGACAGGCCCTGAGAGGAGCGTCCTTATGCCCCGCCGAAGAAACACTCCTGCCAGGTTCGGACTGTGGGTAGTGGCCGGACTCCTGGCAGCTTGTCAGCCCACAGGTGATCTGACCTACAACAGCGGCATTGGCGCTCTCCTCGAGAGCCGCTGCGCCGGCTGTCACCAGGAAGGACAGATCGCGCCCTTCCCCCTGACCAACTACGACGAGGCTTATGCGCTTCGCTCGGCCATTGCCCACAGCGTCGAGACTGGATCTATGCCTCCCTGGCTGGCCGACAACAGCTGCAACGACTACAGCGATGACTACTCGCTCCAGGACGGCGAAAAGGAGGCGCTGCTGGCCTGGGTCGAGGCTGGCGCACCCGAGGGCCCACCTGTGCCGCCAAGGCAACAGCCGAGCACGCCCGCACCCCACCTGCAGAACTACGACCTCTCGCTTCCCATGCAGCAGCCCTACACCCCCCAGGCACGCCCTGACGACTACCGCTGCTTCGTGCTCGACTGGCCCGGTGAGACTGAGCAGTACGTCACCGGCTACCAGGTTCGGCCGGGTCAGCAGGAGCAGGTCCACCACGTGATCAGCTTCGTGATCGACCCGCACGCGGTGCAGCAATACCAGGCCATGGATGATGCCGACGAAGGCTACGGTTACTCCTGTTTCGGTTCACCCAATGTCGCGGCGAGCGACCTGGAAGCATCGCTTTCCTGGCGTTGGCTCGGCAGTTGGACCCCCGGCCTGAAGCACCGAGCGCTCCCCGATGGCTCCGGGATCCGGATCAGCCCCGGTTCGGCAATCATCATGCAGGTCCACTACAACAACACCTCGGCTGAGCCCACCGCAGACCTGACCCACCTTGACGTTCGGTTGAGCGACACAGTCCAGCAACCTGCCGTGATGCTGCCATTCACCCACTATGACTGGGTAGTGGGTAACGAGGAGATGCTCATTCCCGCCGGCGACCCCAACGTCGTCCTGACTGCCAGCCGAGACCTCAGCGCAAGGGTCCTGGCTTTCATCGGTGCCGAGGCCGGCCTGGGCGAAGGAGACTCCTTCCAGGTCCACTCGGTGGGCATCCACATGCACCTCCTGGGAAAACGAGCGCGGCTCTGGCTGGAGCGAAGCAGCGCGCAGCAGGAGTGCTTACTGCAGATTCCTGAGTGGGATTTCGGCTGGCAGGGCTCTGTTGACCTGGTTGAGCCCATCACCATCCACGAGGGCGACGTCATGCACCTGGAGTGCTCCTGGGACAACAGCCAGCAAAATCAGCCGATGGTCGACGGACAACAACTCGAGCCGCAGGATGTGCGCTGGGGCGATGGCACCGACGACGAGATGTGCCTCGCGATCCTCTTCGTCACGGCCGTGCCGTAGTCGTGAGACAAGGGCCGGGTGCTATCGGCCAGGTAGGGGTGAGGCTTTCGCGATTCTGGCGCCCTAGCTGCCTCGCAGTCGCCGCCAGCCGAGCACCAGAAGTAGCGCAAAGACAAGGTCGGACTTCGCCGCACTCGTAGTCCCATCCACCAACCTGCCCGAGAACTGCGGAAACACGATCCCATTCTAGGCCCGCTATGATCCCCTTGTCGTTTCTACGGGCTAGGCTGGCTCATTGGGTAGTCGAATGAACTCGATGACACTAAGACTGCTGCTCGCCACCTGCCTGTTGTGCGGGTTCGTGGCCTGCTATCCGCCGGCTCCCAGTCCCGGCGACGACGACACGGCCGGCGACGACGACA
>CAZBDA010000066.1:0-4851 GCA_964490445.1 uncultured Rickettsiales bacterium
CGGACGCGTCGTCGTCATCGGACGCGTCGTCGTCATCGGACGCGTCGTCGTCATCGGACGCGTCGTCGTCATCACCCAGCGGCCCGAAGACGGAGATTTCGCCATCCTCGTAGCCGTCGTGGGTACCGAAGAACTCGCAGCCCACCGTAGCCAGGGCCAGGACAGCACACAGCACAACCGCAAGAGCTGTGCGAAAGGGGCGATGCGAGCTCACGAACTGCACGACGTCGAGTCCTCCGTTGGACTGGCTGGATTCTGGCACATCGCAGTCGAACATGAGCAGTCCTACCTGCGCCCTACTGCGCCATCGAGGTGAAGGCCGGGTCACCAGCAAGGTACAACTCCAACCAGCGGGCTACCGTCACACCGTCGATCTCGACCACGTCGAAGCGGCCGAGCATCTCATCGAGACCCTGTCCACCGATGCCATCAAAAGGTAGAGCGTCCGGATGGTTCAAGTCGGTGCTGGAATCGATCGCCAGAGCGGTGTGCCTCGTGCCCTCGTACAGGAAGCGCCCGTATTGCTCAGGGTGCGCTCGCTCGAGGTCATAGGTCTCTCCCGTGACCTCCCAGGAATAAGTCTGGGCCGTCAGCCCAAGAAACATCACGCTGATTATGAAATCTTCGAGAGAACTCACGGTCAGGTAGCTGATTGTCGGATCCTGTGAGAGAACCCACGAAGCGAGTGATGTCGCGTGTCCGTCGGAAAAGCAATTCTCGCAACTCGACGGAACCATGGACAGGATCCCCCACTCACTCAGGATGTCCGTGATAAATCCCTCACTACCTGGCTTTCCGAGCCCGATTCCAGCATCCGCAAGGACAACGATCGGAACCTCCGGCCATACCGACCGAGCCAACATGGCGCTGAGCACCGTGCCGTAGGCTCCGGCACTGATTCCACTGAGCAGGATTCTGCTGGGCTCGGGAAACTCGGCGTGAATTGTATCGAGCGCCGCGCTCAGGTTGAGCAACCCGCGGTGATAGCGATCGATCTCACCGTCGCCGTCATCATCGATCTCCGTGTCGCCCGCAAACAGCGAGCCGTCACAGTACGGTACGTAGCCGACGTTCCAGCTGCGCACCGGGTTGGCCTCGAGGGTCGTACTGAGGATCCCGGCCGGGGGCACTCCCAGCATCGCCGTCGAGAACGACTGGCACAAGGTCGACCAGCAGGCGCCGCCCCCCTGCAGGTAGAGCATCAACTCACCGCCACTGCCCGAGCCGGGCCGGGTTGCGGCACGAAACGAGTCGCCGCGCAGGCACACGGGTCCATCGGCGACATCGAACTCGAATTGCGTGACCCCGTCGTCTTCCTCGCTCGTGCTCGCAGGCTCCACGGTGCCGAGATACTTCTCCAAGCCCAGGTCGATGACCTCCTGGAAAGGAGCAGGCTCGGGCTGCGAGCAGGCGGGAGCTGCCAACAGGACGAGAGCAAGGATCGGACAGGAACGGACACCCATGACAGAATCTTAGCGGCTTCCCTGATGAGCAGCACCACAGCCCTGGTTCTTGCAGTCGCTGCCTTCGCGACCGCGACGTTCTCCGCAATTGTCGGCATGGGCGGCGGAGTCACGCTGCTCGCAGTGATGGCGGTTGTCCTGCCGGCAGCCATGGTGGTGCCCATTCACGGCGTCGTGCAGCTCAGCTCCAACTTCACCCGCACCGTGGTTTTCCTGCCGCACGTTCGCTGGCGCTTCTTCGTGGTCTATGCGCCCGGCATGCTGCTGGGGGTGGCCGCAGCCACCGCTGCGTGGTCCGGCATCAAGCTGACCTGGTTCAAGCCGCTGATTGGCGGCTTCCTGCTGCTGTTCCTGTGGTCTCGAAGCCATGCGGGAACCCTGAGGAAGCCGCCGCTGTGGATCTACGCGCCGCTGGGGCTGGTCACCGGCTTCCTGTCCCTGTTCGTCGGCGCGACCGGCCCCTTCATCGCACCGTTCTTCCTGCGCGACGACTTCCAGAAGGAAGAGGTGATCGCCACCAAGGCGATGTGCCAGAGCCTCACGCACGTGCTCAAGATCCCCGCTTTCATCGCCTTGGGCTTCGACTACCTCGAGCACGCCACCCTGCTGGCTGTGCTGGTGGTGATGGTGATCCTCGGCACGCTCACCGGCAAGAAGTTGCTCAACTACCTCGACGAACGTAGCTTTGAGCGGCTGTTCGTCGCGGTCCTGGCCGTGCTCGCTGTGCACCTGATCATCAGCCACTTCCTATAGGCGGGATGCCATGAACACTTCCCTTTCTACCCTGCCCATCCTGGCGACCTCGCTCGTCCTGCTCTTGCCAGCCCTGCTGAGCGGCTGCTTCTGGCTGCCGATGAGCGACTGGCAGCACGCCGTGTGGTCGGACGACGGGGAAGGCGTCGCCTTTGTCCAGCGCAGCTTCGAAGGGCAGAACCGCATCGGTCACACGGCCGAGCGAGCTCACCAGTTCGAGGTCTACACCAGCAGCCTCAGCAGCCCCGACGACGCTACCCAGCTCGCCGGCCCCTTCACCGGTGATGTCGCAGGTCTCTACTTCATGGGCTCTGCCGGTTACCTCGTCGTCGGACGCAGCAGCCGTGGCACTCCTGGTGCGGATGACGACGCCCCCGAGGTAGAGACCTGGGGCTACGAGCTGGTCGACCTCGACGGTGTGGTGAATCCCGTCCTCGAAACGGAGGGAACGTCTGAAGTGGAGTGCGGGGGTGAAGGGATCGGTTATCACCTGGACAGCCTGCTGGACGTCATCCCCAGTCCTGACGGCTCGATCCTGGCGAGGCTCGTCTCGGAACTGAGCTGCGAGGCTACGTTGCCAGTGCAGTCGCTGACCTTGAGCTTCCTCCAGGCTCCAGGCCTGCAAGCCATCGGCGAAGCTCTCGACATCGATACTGGCGCAGTACTTCCCGACGGTGACGTCAGCGGCCTGCTCAGTGGCTGGCTCGCCGACGGTAGCTTTGCGATTGCCGCCTGGGGTGAGCACGATGGCTGGCTCATCGAACCCGGCGGAACCCCTGTCTGGGGCGCACTTCCCGGTGAGCACTGCCTGCAGCCACCGACCAGCAGCGGGGAGTTCCGCGCGGATGGGATGCGCGTCTGGATCGACACGGACGGCACGCTCAACTTCGCCGACGAAGAGCAGAGCGAGGTCTTCGGCTGCGACGCTCGATGATTAAACTGTGATTCGATACTATTAAGTCAATAATATATCGATTCTAATTCTTATTTGCATGCGCGACACTCTTCTCCAGGAGACGCCATGCGACACGAACACACGATTCCATTCCTCCTCGTCCTCACCTTCGGGCTGACGGGCTGCTCTGACTACCAGCTCAGCAAGATCGAGCCGGTCATCGAAACCCCGGCAGGCAATTTCGTCGAGCCGGTGCCGGTCGGCACGACACCGATCACCCCACCCCGTTCCAGCGATTCCTCGCCCTGGGGCTCCCTGAACCCCGGAGAGATGCCCGAGGAGTACTTCGCGGTGGCCTGGCACGATCCTCGCGAGGTGGAAAACAACTGCTACGGCCCATGCCCCGGCGTGCCTCGCTACGACATCATCGACATCACAGGGCAGGTGGTGAGTTCCTTCGAGTCACCCTCGCAGCTGCAGTTCTCTGCTCAGCACAAGTCCCTGCAGCCCGCAGGCCCCGGCCGCTTCCTCGCGGTGACCACCGGCTCGACTCCCGACTCCGACTACCACGAACACGCCTGGATCGGCGACGGAGTCAGCGGCGAGCAAGAGATCATCATGCAGTGGGGCTGGGGCTCGACTCTGTTCCTGCCTCTCGCTGAGAAGGAGATCGAGCTTCCCGGCCTGTTCTACAGCGCCCGGGTGATGGTCGATCCTCACGACGAGGATCGCTTCTACCTGCTGACAGACAACACGATGATGTACGCACAGCCCCTGCTGGGCACGCTCTACTCCATCAATGTGCGCGATGCCACCGCCGAGGTGTTCGCCTGGGAAGCTCCCGACATGGTCTCTGCTGATCTCATTCCCGAGTGGGGCCATGCCCCCTGGGACCCATGGCTGGTCGACACCTTCCAGAAAGGCGACGAGACCATGCTGACCCTGGGACTTCACCTGCCCGACGAGGAGGGCAACTGGCGCACCCTGTTGGCCGCCTTTTCGCCGCAGAGCGGACCCATGGACTGGTCCATCGAGTTGACGGGCCTGCACATGGGTGGCGACCTCGTGGTGGTACCCCCGAACGAGGACAACGAAGGGCGCGTCCTGTTCCACCAGGACAGCGACCAGTGGTGCCCGAACCCTGGATTCATCAGCTGGGACGGCGAGCACATGACTTCCTTCTCAGGCAACGACTCCCTGTACTGCAGCAGGCTGGGACCGGTGCTCGATGACGGGGCCGAGACCTTCATCTACTACGGCTACAGCGAAGCCACTGAACTCGAGCAGGAACAGCGCGCCTTCATCAGTCATCGCGGCATGGACGTCTGGGAGTACAGCCACTTTCGCGATGGCCTGGCGCTTCGCCCCTTCGAAATCCACGGTATGGCGCGCCTGGAACGGCCGCAGCCATGAAGCCCCACGCCCTAACGCAAAGGCTGGGTCGCCATGGTGGCTGCCACATCGCGCAGCAGGGCGCTGCGAGGATCGTCTCGGCGATGGATCAGGCGGAAGTGATCGGGAAGCAGCGCGACCTGCGGCAGAATCGTCTGCAACTCGCCGGACTCGAGATCCCCACGGATCAGGTACTCGGGAAGCACCGCGACTCCATGCCCACCGAGCACCACTTCACGAATCGCCGAGATCGTGCCCATGGTGCGGACGCTACGGAAGGCCAGCGGTTCGGCCTCGGGGGCATCGGAGTAGTAATGCATCAGCGGCAGATCCCGATTGACATCAATG
>CAZBDA010000066.1:4861-28398 GCA_964490445.1 uncultured Rickettsiales bacterium
CCGGCTCATTGAACGGCAGCTCGTCCAACAGGGCCGGCGCCGCCACCAGCACATAGCGCTCCTCGTGGATACGAATCCCCTCGAGTCCAGGGTCATTGAGCCTGCGCGAACTGATGGCACAGTCGATCTCCTGGGTACGCACCCGGGCCTCGAGATCACTGCCCGAACCGAAGTACAGGTGGATGGTCACCTGCGGATAGACTTCCTTGAGCGTTGGCAACATCGGCAACAGCCAGGACAGACCGAGTTCGTGGCGAGTCCCCACCAGCAAATCCTGGGGGGCGGGTCCGAGCTCTCCCCTCGCGGCCGCCGCACAGTGCGCGGCGGCTTCCAGCGCGCGGCGGGCCGGCTGCAACAGGGCCATGCCCGCCTCGGTGAGCTCGACACGGCGCGTGGTGCGGTTGAACAGAGCGACTCCGAGTTGCTCCTCGAGTTGCCGAATTCGCTGTCCCAGCGCGGCCGGACTGAGGCCGACGGCACGCGAAGCCGCACGGAAGTTCAGAAAGCGTGCTCCCTCGACAAAGCAGCGCAGCGAGTCGAGGTCGGGAAGAGGGCCAAAACGTTCCACACCGAGACCATAATCGAGACCGACCCGGAGATGCCATGAAGCCGACAACTCTGTTTCCTTCTGTACTCGCCCTGCTACTGCTGACTGGCTGCGGCTCGGCCCCCCTGTACCCGGACGGAGATGCAGACCCGTTCACCGGCGACGACGACGACAGCGTCACCGGCGAGGACTCCGGCGAGCCGACATGGCAGCGGGTCCAGGAACTGTTCGCCGAGCGGTGCTCCCGCTGCCACACCTCCAATGTCCGCGAGGAGCTCACCGACCTCGACGACTACGACGATGGCTACGAAATGCTCGTGGAGCGCCTCTCGCACCAACTGCCGTCCATGCCGCTGGTCAGCCCGAGCGCTCCCGAAGAGAGCTACCTCGTACACAAGCTGCGCGGCACGCACCTCGAAGTCGGTGGCGAGGATGATGCGATGCCACCGGGCAACCGGGAGTCCCTCAACGAGGAGGAGATTCAGCTGGTCGAGGAGTGGATCCTGGCGGGAGCGCTCAAGGACTGAGCTCAGCCGAATGACAGGAAGTCGACCGGCACACAGGTGGCAGCGCTCAGCGCGCGGGCTGCTGCAAGATCCCCTGGCGAGTCACCGATGCAGACAATGCGCGACGGCTCACCATGCTGACGCTCGAGCAGACGTACCGCCTCCGACAGCATGGCGGGAGCGGGCTTGGCGGCATGCTCCGGTCCGCGGCTGACCACCGCAGACAGGCCATTGGTACCCGCGCCGATTGCATTCAGGTGCGCATCGAGGCAGGCGAGTCCCTGCGCGACGGCACTCGGTCCGTTGTTGCTGACCAGGGCCATGTGCACCTCGCAGCGCGTAAGCCCGGTGAGCAACTCGGCGACCTCGGTCACCGGCTCGACACCGCGAACTGCAGCCGCCTCCCAGGCATCGAGCCGCTGGTAGGCAACAGGGGGCTCCATCCTCCGCTCCAACCCAGGGCTCCGAACTGCTCTTGCAGTTGCTCCTTCCAGCGCGCGATCTCGCGAAGCTCGACGTCCAGGCGCACCAGGGTGCCATCGAGATCCCAGAGCACGAACACCGGCTCGTCGCCGACGATGAAGTCGAGCAGCGAGCGCACTGCTGGGGGCCCAGCCGAGGCTGCGCTGCCAAAGCGACGCAGTGCGTACAGGGCCTCGCCATGGCGGAACGCCCGCAGGCCCAGCTCGGGCTCTGGAAGCGACAGAGACTCCCCGAGTGCCTGGCAGCAAGCAGCCAGAGGCAGGTTGAGCCCCGCCTGCACCGTCAGCCCGATCGTGCCCGGAATGCGCGGATTCACCTCGAGCAGGCGGGGCTGGCCAGCGGCGTCACGGCGGAGCTGGACGTTGTTGACATACGAGAGCTCCGCGATTCGGGCGACCTCGGATGCCGCAGCAAGCACATCTGGGGCGGGAACCGTCTCGGCGTCAGTCGCAAGACCGCCCCGCGACGCGCGACGCAAGCGCACGACTCCCGCCAGCACTTCGCCCTTGTCGCAGAGCAGATCAACGCTGAACTCCTCGCCAGGCAGCCAGGCTACGGCCTGCCGCGGCCAGCTGCCACCACCGGACTCCTGCTGCTGTTGCAGCACTGACTCCGCCCCCTGCAGGCTAAGCCACTCGGCACCCGAGACTGGCGCAGCATCGGAATCAGGCCGTCCGACACGAAGCATGCCCCGACCACCGGTACTGTCGTCCTGCTTGAGAAGGGCAGCACCGTGTTCGGCCACCAGATCTCGCAGGGCATCCATGGCGGCGCCCGGATCCTCTACGACCTGGCCCGCCGGCAACAGCCCACAAGCCTGCCCCACCGTTTCGAACAGTGCGATCTTGGTGTTCGCTCGAGCGATAGCCTCGGCACTCGAGACCACCACTGGCAGCTCGCCCAGGGCGCGACGCACCGGCTCCGAGCTGAAGTAGTCCTGGTCACGAGTCGAGAGAGGCAGCAGCAGGTCGACCTTCTCTGCAGCACACAGTTCGACGATCCTGGCCAGGTAGCTGGAATCGCTGCGCGCCGGGACGACATGGTGGCGGTCGCAGAGGGCGAAACCAGCGGCATCGGCACGCATGTCGGTACCGACCAGTTGCCAATGCGGTGCCCTGCGCCGCAGATCGCGGCCAAAGCCGTGAATCGCCTCGTTGCCAACGCTGGTGAGCAGAATCGTCAGCGACTGCTGAAGGAAGCTCAAGTCGGGCTCCCGTTGGAGACCTGCACCTTCACCGAGCCCAGGCCTGCCGCGCGACGGCAGAGATCGTCCCCCCGCTGCGCTCGGGGTGCGCAGACAAGAAGTCCAGCAACTCCGCCAACAGGTCAGCGGTTCCGGGTCCGTCCTCCCGGAATTCGGCGACCTCCTCGCTGCGAGCGTCGGTCATCGGACGCCCCTGCTCTGCCATTGCCCGGTGAAAGGCACGGTAGCCACTGAGGCTGCGCGTATTGAGCGCCACGTGGATCGGGTGGAAGGCGAAGACCTTCAGCCCGGGGACGTCAAGGGCAAGGGCTGACAACTCGAAGGGCCGCTCGTGCATGGCATGGACGTCGTCCGCCCAGTAAATCGGCACGCGGACCACGCCGTTCCAACTGGGAATCGGAACCAGGCCGGGCTGCCCATCCATCAGGTCAGAGGCCTCGTACAGTAGACCCTGCTTACCGTACTCCTCCAGCAGAGCTGTCGATCGAATCAGGTAGTGCGCACGCGCTCCCAGCGCGTTTGGCACCAATTCCCTCAAGGTCGCCAGCACCTCTTGCGGTCCGTCGCCGTGGCTGGAACCGGGCAGGAAGTTCGGATGCCAGGCCAACTCGATGCCGTCCTGCAGCCCGACACCGGCCAACGACTCGCAGGCATTGGTGACGAAGAAGGTGCCCGCCAGGCCCGCGTCGCGCCAACTGCCCAACACCGCCTGGGTCGCCCAGGGCGGTGCCCAATCCTGATCACTGGTGAGAACAATCACGCGGGGAGGTTGCCACAGAGCCGAGCCGAAGTCGTTTAGACTCCCGGGAATCGCGTGGGGAGATCGCCGTGAGCAAGGCAGAGCGGAGCGCAGCACAGCAGGTCCAGGATGCACTCAGCCATTTCCAATCGGGCGCATTCGAAGAGGCCGAGCGCAGCTGCCGAAGAGCCCTTGAGTTCCAGCCGGGACTGGTGGATGCGCTGGTGATTCAAGGCCACGCCCTTGCCGGACTCGGGCGCATCGAAGAGGGGCTGCATTGCGGGGCCGAGGCCAGTCGACTCGCACCCAGCCAGGCACGCACACGATCGCTGTACGCGATGCTGCTGCACCGCAGCGGCGATCTGCCCGCAGCTCTGCGCGAGTACGAGGCTGCACTTGCTGCCGAGCCGGACCTCAAGGACGCCCTGATCAACAGCGGCGCAGCCCTGGCGGCCCTCGGCCAACTCGATGCAGCGGTGCAGCGGTATCAACAGACCATCGCCAGCCACCCCGAGGCGGTGCTGGCGCACGCAAACCTGGGCGCGGCCCTGACCGAACTCGAAGACTTCGATGCGGCGCTGTCGGCACTCCAACATGCCGCCAGGCTGGCGCCCAAGAACCCGGGAGTACTGGGTAGCCTGGCCAGGGGGATGAAAAACTGTGGTCACGTCGCCGAGGCGCGGGAGACCTGGAAGCAGGTGCTCGCCCTCGATCCCCAATCCCCTCCGGCTCTGTTCGGGGCCCACCTGACCCTGCCACCGTTACACGAGACCGAAGCCGATGTGCAGGCTGCCCGAGAGGCCTTTGGGGAGGGCCTCGAGGTGGTCGAAGACCAACTCGATCTGAGCACGGCGGCTCGAGTCCTGGAAGCCGTCCAGACCGTCACCTCGACGACCAACTTCTACCTGCACTACCAGGGCTGCAATGACCTCGAGTTGCAGCGACGTTGGGGAGGTCTGCTGACCCGCATTCTGCACACCGCCTTCCCCCAGTTCACCCAGTCCATCACACGCCGCAGCCGCGGCACGGGTGAGCGTCTGCGAGTCGGCTTCATCTCGTCCTACTTCCGGCTGCACTCCATCTACAAGACCCACGGCCACTTCATCGCCCGTCTCGACCGGGACCAGTTCGAAATCCACACGATCCACCTGGGCACGAAGTGCGATGAGATCACGCAACTGCTGGCCGATGGGAGCGACCATTTCCATCACTGGCCTGACGCCCAGTTTCACCACCTGCAGGCAATCCGGGACCTGCAGTTGGACGCCCTGGTCTACCCCGACCTGGGCATGGAGCCCCGCCTGCAGCTGTTCGCGCCGCTGCGACTGGCGCCAGTGCAATGCAACATGGGCGGACACCCCATCACCTCGGGCCTGCCGACCATGGATTGGTTCCTCAGTAGTGACCTCATGGAGGCCGAGGGGGCCAGCGAGCACTACAGCGAGCAGTTTCATCGCCTCCCCAACCTGCTGAGCAGCTACCCGCGACCGCCGGTACAAGGAGCGATCACCCCCGCCAGCGTCGGCGAACGCCGCGACGGCGAAGTGCGCTACGTCTGCCTGCAGAGCCTGTACAAGCTGCTGCCCCGGTTCGACTGTGTCTATGCGCGGATCGCAGCGAAGGTGCCCGGTGCCCGGTTCTGGTTCATCGAGGAGAGTTCATCTGCGGTCACCGCCACCCTCGAGCAGCGCTTGGGGCGAGCCTTCGCCGCCGAGGGCCTCGACGCTACCCAGCACTGCCAGTTCCATCCGCGGCTCAGCCAGCAGGAGTTCTTCGGTCTCGCCGGCTCAGCTGACATCGTCCTGGACAGCATCCTGTGGTCGGGCAACAACAGCTCGATGGAAGCCTCCGCGTGCGGACGGCCCATCGTCACGCTTCCGGGACCGATGATGCGAGGCCGACACTCGTACGCGATCTGCCAGCAGATGGGCATCGACGCGACCATTGCCACAGATCTTGAGCACTACATCGAAATCGCGGTGCACCTGGGCACCGACCCCAGCTTCTACGCGGAGCGGCTCGCGGCGGTGAAGCAGCACAGCGAGCGGCTGTACGACGACCCTGTGCCGATCAAGGCCTTCGAGGAGTTCCTTCTCGAGAATGCCTGAGCCCCCGGCTCAGCAGCCCAGGGGCTCGCTGCCAGCACAACACAGGCTGGCAGGTTCACTACTCGAACAGAACCGTGCCGGCCTCCTCGAGCACATCCGAGAGGCAGCCCTCGGCGAACGGAGAACGCAGCCCTGCCGCCGCGACCAATTGCTGGAAGGGAGCCGTGCCGCCCAGACCGCAGAGCTCGTGGTAGCGAGCCAGGGTCTCAGACCGGTCCTTGCGAGAGGACAGCCAGAACTGCAGCGCACAGGTCTGGGCCAGGGTGTAGTCGATGTAATAGAAGGGACGGTGGTAGATGTGCCTCTGTAGCTGCCAGCGACCGCCGCGAGCGGGGTAGTCGAGGTCGCCCCAGTCGAGCTCGGGCTGGTAGCGACGCTCACAGTCCTGCCACATCGCGTGGCGCTCGGCCGGGCTGGCCTCGGGCCGCTCGTAGATCCGGTGCTGGAACTCGTCCACCGCAACGCCATAGGGCAGAAATGCGAGGGCACCGGCGAGATGCGTCCAACAGAAGCGCTCGCCCGCATCGCCGAAGAATTTCTCCATGTGCGGCCAGCACAGGAACTCCAGGCTCATGGAGTGGATCTCGGCGCTCTCGTAGGTCGGCCAGAGGTAGTCGGTGATCGCCGCCCTGCGGCTCGACCAGACCTGGAAGGCATGACCGCACTCGTGGGTAAACACCCGGACATCCTGATCGGTGCCATTGAAGTTGGCGAAGATGAACGGCACCTCGAAGTCCGGGAAGTAGGTGCAGTAGCCGCCGCCGGCCTTGCCCTCCTTCGACCTCAACTCGAGCAGTCCCGCATCCTTCATCATGCGGAAAAACGAGGAAAAGCCTGAGCCCATCTCGTCGAACATCTCGGTAGCACGATCGAGCATCCAGTCGTGGTCACCTATCGGACGCGGGTTGCCCTGTTCGCTGTAGGTCGCCATGTCCCAGGCCTTGAGTGCGCCGTGACCGAGGCGCTCTGCCTGCAGTGCCCGCAGACGGCTCACCACGGGCACGACCTCGCCGAGCACCTGGTTGCGGAATACACGGACATCGTCCCGGTCGTAGTCCACCCGCTGCATGCGCCGATAGCCCAACTCGACGAAGTTGTCGTAGCCCAGCTTGCGGGCCATGCCGTGGCGCAGCTTGACCAGGGCATCGAAGATCTCGTCGAGTTCGTCACCGTGCTCGGAGAAGTACGCCCACTTCACCGCCGTTGCTTCGCGGCGAGTCGTGCGATCAGGATCGAGGGTGTACCGCGGAATCGACGACAGGTTGAGCGCCTCGCCGCGGAACTTCAGCTTGGCGCCTGCCAACAACTCAGTGTAGCGATTGGTGAGCTTTGACTCAGCCACCAGGTCGTCGGTGATGACGGGATCGAACGCGGCGAGATCGGCGCTCCACAGAGCGGCGAGGTGCGCGCCATGGGTGCTCGACAGCGCGGCCTTGTGGCCAGCCCCCAACAGCGTCGTCTTGACCCGAGCATCGAGGGACTCCACCCGCGGGTGCAACTCATCGAGAAGCTCCTTGGTGGCCTTGGCCTCGGCGTCACGGGTGTCCAGGCTGTAGTGCACGTGCGCCAGGGCACCCCAGGTATAGAAGCTCTTGCGTAGACGGTCCCAGCGGGCGATCACAGAGCCCTGGTCGGCGCCACCCTCGAGATCGTCCAACAGCCCCTGGTACTGTGCCTCGAGCACCTGGAACTCGGGGCTGGGAGAAGACATCTCACTGAACTGGGTCATCGGTGCGTACCTCCGCGGACTCGGATAGCATTTCCCTCTCCACGGAGCCAGTGGTCAGCAACGAGAAGGCGGATTCGTGCGGCTTGTCAGCATCCCAGTAAGAGCCTTCATCATCTCTGCACTCGTGTTGGTGAGTGTCGCCTCGATTGTATTGTGGCGCACCTCCCACGAGCCGATGCAGCCCTACGGAGCAGACGCGGCACACTACATCGAGCACACCGCCCGCCTCGATGTCCTGCAGACCCTGCGCGACCTGCAGTTGGGACCCGGCGGCTCCGACACCATCGGCAGCATGACCGAAGATCTCGACGGCTCGTTCCCGCCGCTGTTGCACCTCGTAACGCTGGCGCTGGGCGCAGTGACCGGACACGCGGCAGACAGCGTGTTGTGGACCGGCCTGCTCTGGCTGCTGCTGCTGGCCGGCTCCATCGCGATCATTGCCCACCGGCTCTCGGGATCGCAGACAACCGCTGCAGCGGCGTTCTGTGGAACCCTGCTGCTTCCCGCACTGCATGCGTCCGCCAGCCGCTACTACTACGACCTGCCCATGACCGCCGTGCTCTGGCTGAGTGTGGCTGTGGCCCTGCGAACCTGGGGCAAGCGACCCATTGTGGCCGGCCTGGCGGTGGGCGCGCTGCTGTTTGCAGCAGACATCACCAAGTGGACCGCGCTGCCCTTTGGCCTGATCATGCTCGCCGGCGCGGCACTGACCGGTCACACCGGCGAAAAAGCAAGCACAGTGCCCTGGGGAGCGCGACTCAAAGCCACCACCATCGCGGTCACGCTGTCTTCCCTGCTGGTGTTCGGCTTCCTTGAACTGGCCGGCAACCACGACTCGTTCACGGCCATGCTGGGCGACATCGGCGAGCGAGGTGAGATCTGGGGCCCCCACGGCGTCGACAGCAACCGAATCGGAGCCATCACATCACACATCTTCCGGGACCTGCAGCCACTGTCCGAGGAGCGCCTGCACTTCTACGGAGTGCGCCTGGTGACCTCGGTGTTCTCGCCGATCCTGCTCGCCATAGTTGCTCTACTGACCGCAACCTGGGCCCTGCGCTCCCGCGCGGGCTGGCCCCTGATCCTCGTCACGGTGCTCGGCCAGGCGGCCTTCCTGCTGCTGCGAATCCCACCCACCGATGACCGTTTCCTGCTGACCCTGGCGCCCGCCCTGGTGCTCGCCGCAGCGCTGGGCTGGCAGGAACTTCCCGAGCGCGTCCGACGAGTCACCGCCAGCCTGACTCTGGTCGTTGGACTGGCCGTCGCCATCGACTTTCACGTCGCCGATCCAGAGCACATCGAGCCCGCCACCAGGGCCGTCGGCCAGGAGGAGTTGTCGGACCTCCTGCTCTGGGGCCTCAATGACTCTGCCGATCAGCGTGGCTGGGCACGCCGAGATCGCCAACATGCAAACCGCGATGAGGCCCGCGAGTTGCTCTGGACACAACTGGACGGCTGCGCCGCAGATGTCTTCAAGGTGGCCTCGGAGCGATCGCTGGTCTCGGATCACAGCGCACGGGGCGACCTGTACTGGCTGCGCTATCGAAGCCTGCTGAGCCAACTCGAAGAAGGTGGACGCAAGCGCCGCATCCTGCTCACCTGCGACGAGTCCAACGCTGACGAAGTGGAGCTCGCCCTGGCGGCGGCGCGGCCAGGCGCCGAACCGCGTAGGCCCCGCTGCGTCCGCGCCGGGGACTGGCAACGGGAAGGAAGCTTTTCCGCAACTCCCGGCAGCCGCACGGTCGCAGCCTGGTCTCGACACGGCAGGAGACTCTGCAGCACCTTGAAATGAACGCCGGATCGCGTATCCTCTGCACCTTCAAATCACCAACACGTGGCAATCGCAACACAGCCGGTTGCCACGAGAGGCCAGCACCTCAGCCACCTAGGAGCACCCCACCATGGCAGACCTGAACGGCACCCAGACCCACGCAAACCTCAAGGCCGCCTTCGCAGGCGAGAGCCAGGCCAACCGTCGCTACCTGTGGATGGCCAAGGTCGCCGACATCGAGGGGTATCCCCAGATCGCCGGCAACTTCCGCGAGACCGCCGAGGGTGAGACCGGGCACGCACACGGTCACCTCGACTACCTCAAGCAGGTCGGCGATCCGGCCACTGGCCTGCCGATCGGCGATACCTCCGACAACCTTGCCGCCGCCGTCGCCGGTGAGACTCACGAGTACACCGACATGTACCCCGGCTTCGCGGCGACCGCGCGCGCCGAGGGTTTCTCCGAGGTGGCCGACTGGTTCGAGACCCTCGCCAAGGCTGAGAAGTCCCACGCCAACCGCTTCCAGGGACTCCTGGACGACATCTCCTAGTCGACCTCGATTACTCTTCGGGGGCGTGCGACCGTCGGTCTCGCGCCCCCGTTTTTCTTGGCAACGCCAGGAGGCCTCGCGAATCGATGTCCGCCAGTAAGCCGGTCTCCTACCTTCCCAGCGAAGGTCTGAGCTACGACCCCAGTGAGCCAAAATACTGGGACGAGACGGCCCTGGCGGGCGAGATCAACCGCGTCTTCGAGGTCTGCCACGGCTGCCGCATGTGCTTCAAGTACTGCGACAGCTTCCCCTCTCTGTTCAGCTTCATCGACGACCGTCACGATGGCGATACAGAGAAGGTCAGCGACGCCGAGACCCGCGAGGTCATGGACCACTGCTTCCAGTGCAAGTTGTGCGAGGTCCAGTGTCCCTACACGCCGCGCGACGGCCACCAGTTCCAGCTGGACTTTCCGAAGCTTGTACACCGCTACCAGGCGATCCGGGCCCGGCGCGACGGTGTGCCGATGCGCAAGCGGGTGCTCGGAGATCCCGATGCCGCCGGCAAGACCGCACGAGCCAGCCTGGGCCTCGCCAATGTCATGAACCGCAGCAAACTGCATCGCTGGTTCATGGAGAAGCTGCTCGGCGTCCACCGGGACAAGCTGCTGCCGGACTTCGCCGCCACCACGTTCAGCCGCTGGGCACGGCAGCAGGGACTGATCCCCGAGCAGCCACAGGGCGAGGCCGTCCTGTTCGCGACCTGCTACGTCGAGAACAACGAGCCCGAGGTGGGCCGCGATACCGTCGAGGTCTTGCAGCACAACGGAGTCGAACTGAGTTGCGTCGAGGGACTCGGCTGCTGCGGCATGCCTGCCTGGGAACACGGCGACCTGGATGAACTTCGCAAGCGTGCTCGCCACAACCTCGACCGGCTCATGCCCTTTGTCGACCAGGGAGCCAGGGTACTGGTCATCAATCCCACCTGTTCGATGATGATGCGGCGTGAATACCCCGAGCTGCTCGAAGGCGAAGACCGTAGCCGAGCACAGCGACTGGCCGAGGCGGTGAACGATGCCGGCGAGTACCTCTGGTCGCTGCGCGACGAGGATCGCTTCAAGACCGACTTCAAGAGCAGCCCCGGCGAGTCGGTGGCCTACCACGCACCCTGTCACCTGCGCACCCAGGGAGTGGGCTTCAAGGGTCGCGACCTGCTGCGCAAGATCCCCGGGGTCAAGCCGCGCACAGTGATGGAATGCTGCGGACACGACGGCACCCACGCGATGACTGTAGAGGGCTTCGAGTCCAGCCAGAAGGTCGGCAGAAAGGCCTTCGACGGCATGGCCGCTGCCGATGCCGAGGTCTGGGCTACCGACTGTCCTCTGGCGGCACTACAGTTCCAGCAGCATGCCGGCCGCAAGCCGATGCATCCCATGAGTGTGCTGGCCCGCGCCTACCGCGAGGATGGCTTCGAGACCCCACTGCCGCAGGCATCCCAACCCCCGCCGGAGGAGCCATGAAACCAGTCATCCGAGAGGAACTTCTCGACTACGTGACCTGGACCGAGCAACGTCCCATCGCCCGGCCACAGATCCTCGCAGCCAAGGAGCTACGGCGCGTGCAGGTCGATAGCTGCTTCACTTTCCTGTTCGAGAACCGCGACACGGTCCGCTACCAGGTGCAGGAAATGATGCGCGTCGAGCACATCGTCAAAGAGGCGGACATCGCCCATGAGCTCGCGACCTACAACGAGTTGCTCGGCGATGCCGGGGGGCTGGGCTGCACACTACTGATCGGCATCGACAACGAGCAGCAACGCGACCAGGCACTGAGCCGTTGGCTCGGACTGCTGCCCCATGTCTACCTGCGCATGCCCGACGGCTCGCAGGTACGCGCCACCTGGGACCCGCGCCAGGTTGGCGAGGACCGCCTGAGTGCAGTGCAATACCTCAAGTTCGCCACGGGGGGAGTTGCGCCCTCCGCCATCGGCATCGACCTCGAAGACCCTTTGATCGGCGAAGAGCACACCCTTAGCGACCAGCAACGGGCCGCACTGCAGTCCGATCTACACGACATCTGAGAGACCGCGGATGAAGTCAGCGCTGCGACCTGCTGCCCTGCTGGCGGCCTTGACCGTCGCGGGGCTCATCGCCGCGGTATGCCTCGCCTTGCACGGCGAATTCACCCCCGCGCCGCTCGAGCAGGTCGAGAGCCCCTGCACAGCGGCCACGCCGCCGCTCAGGCCAGGGCAGGACTTCACCGTCGTGTCCTGGAACCTGCAGTACTCAGCAGGGCGCAAGCACCACTTCTTTTACGACGGTGGCGAAGCGGTCCACGTGCCGGCAAGCGACATCTCGGAAACGGTGGCCGGAATTGCCGCTGCGCTCCGCCGGCTGAAGCCCGAAGTGGCGCTGCTCCAGGAGGTCGACCGCGGCTCGACCCGAACCCAACAGGTGGACCAGTTGCCTGCCTATAGCGCTGCGCTGCAAGCTGGCTGCCAGGCAAGCACCAGCTACCACCGCTCTCCCTTCGTTCCGCATCCAACCGGCAATCCCCTGGGCCGCGTCGACATGCACCTCTCCGTGCTGACGAAAACGCAACTGCGTGGCGGGGTGCGGCACGCACTACCCCTGCTGCGTGAATCGCGGCTTCGACAACTGTTCAACCTGAAGCGGGCCCTGCTGGTGGCCGAGCTCCCCATCGAAGGCAGCGAACTTCCCCTGGCCATCGCAGTCAGCCACCTATCTGCCTTCTCGAAAGGAGATGGCACCCTCTCCCAACAACTCGGTGTCCTGCAACGCTGGATGGACGAACGTCCAGCGGGCCAGCCGTGGGTCCTGGGCGCCGATCTCAACGCCCTGCCGCCAGGCGATGACCCGGCCCGACTCGGCGATGGCAACGCCGCCTACGACGGCGCCCAGCCGGCAATGCAGGCCCTGCTGAGCAGCCACAAGAACGCGTTCCCGCAGGTGCTGCAGCCCTCTGCCCGCACCTGGCTGCCCTACGGCGCCGAGCAACCCGACCGCAAGATCGACTGGCTGTTCTTTGGCGGGCCGCTGGAACTGCTCGAAGCGCGCGTGGCCGGAGAATTCAAGCAACTCTCCGACCACCTACCGCTGGTCGCCCGCTTCCGGCTGGCAGCACCGAGCGAAGAGAACGACGGCAGCAAACAGCCGATCTGAGATACTGGCAGCTATGAGATACCTCGGGCTGCTCTTCGTGATCACCGCCACCGCCTGCAGCGGCGGTTCTCCAGGCTCTGCACCCGAACCTGCAACACAACCCAGCCCCAGCTCTAAGAACGCAGATGCCACGACCGGTGCAGCGACGCCGAGCCAGGCCCCCGTCGACCCCGGTGAGGACATCTACAAGCAGTACTGCATCGTCTGCCACCAGGCCGACGGCAGCGGCAAGCCCCCCGGCGGCGGCCGAGCGATTGCAGGCAACTTCTCGGGCCCCGACTCGGTGCTCCGCAAGAGCGACGAGGAGCTGCTACGCAGCATCAAGGTAGGCCGCTCGGGAGAGATCGGCGTGATGCCGAAGTGGATGGGAATTATCGACAAGCAGCAACGCAAGGATGTACTCGCCTACATTCGGGCGAGCTTCGGCAAAACCCCCAAGAGCGAAGCCTCCGGGGAGGCTCCCAAGGGAGACTCGCCCGAAGGCTCCTGAATGCTCACAGGCAGCCCCTCTCGAGGCTACTGAGGCAGCCTTACTAGTAGGCAGCTACCTCGGGCTTGGCGGCCTTCTTGTAAATCCAGAAGACAACGCACCACGAGACGATGATCAGGCCGGCAAGGAATAGCCAGCTGCCGTCCATTTCACCGAACTTCAGGTTCTGAGCCGCGTTGTGATGGTGGACCGCCACCATGATGTAGATCAGCGGCACCGACATGTAGGTGTTGTGCTTCGAACGCAGACCCGCGATGGCACCCCAACCGGGCTCCGGCGCATCACCCGCCTTGATGGCCGTGATGATCTTGCGCTGCGCAGGCCAGATACGCATCCATACGTTCATCGCCATGCAGGTGCCGAACAGGGCACCGACGTGGATGTAGACACCGCGTGCACTGAGAGCAAACACGTTGTCGAGGACACTCATGACGCCGAGCAGCAGGATGAAGCTGATGCCCAGGGCGATCTCCTTTTTGTCCTGCAGGGCTTTCCACAAGAGGTCATAAATCACGGCACCGCCCATCACGACCCCAAAGGCCGCATAGACGTTGGCGTCTTTGGCATAGCCATCGCCGTCTGCCATGTAATAAATCAGCCCAAGCAGCAGGAGTCCGGTGACCCAGGTGTAGGCAGCTCCCCAGCGGAAGAAGTACAGCGTACGAGGCAGGAGCTCAGGCAGGACCTTCTGCTTGGTCTCCCCATCCAGTTGCTTGCCAACGTTGCCGTTGATCCAGTTGAAGAAATACAGCAGACCGATCCACGTAACACCAGCGACCACATGCACCCAGCGGAAGAGGATCTCTCCCCAGGAATAGACAGCTTCCATGAATAACCTCTCGTCAGTGAACCGATCCCAGGTACGGACCGGTCGAAAAATTCGCCCCATCCTACCGAGACTGAGGGACGGCGCTAGCAATCTTGGACCCAATCGGTCGTTTTCTCACCTGGATGGCACGCTCCTCCCCTGCAGACCCGCCACACTTCGGAAGCGGGGCCTCCTGTGCTAGAGAGTGCGCGCCCGCCGCGATTCCCGTGGGCACCGGAGGAAGCCATGGAAGCTCGCCAGGTTCGCACCGCAGCCGATGCCCGCGCTCTGATCACCGAGCGCGACCTCAGCCA
This sequence comes from uncultured Rickettsiales bacterium, assembly GCA_964490445.1. Classification (GTDB taxonomy): domain Bacteria; phylum Myxococcota_A; class UBA796; order UBA9615; family UBA9615; genus UBA6601. The sequence goes on from CAZBDA010000066.1 coordinate 19,230, forward strand.
CGTCAAGGTCGGCGTGTTCGACATCGACGGGATCCTGCGCGGCAAGTACATGTCGACCAGCAAGTTCCTGTCCGCCCTCGAAAGCGGCTTCGGCTTCTGCGACGTGGTGCTGGGCTGGGACGCCAACGACGAGTTGTACGACAACGTCACCTACACCGGCTGGCACACCGGCTACCCCGATGCGCCGGTGAAGATCCTCCCCGAGACCTGCCGGGACCTGCCCTACGAGGACACCGTGCTGTTCCTCGGCGAATTCGACGGACCCGCTGCCGCAGTCGGGCCGCGCGCGACTCTGCGCCGGGTCATCGACAAGGCCGCGGCCATGGGCTTTTCGGCCGATGCCGCCCTGGAGTTCGAGTTCTTCGTCTTCGACGAGACGCCGGACTCGGTGCGCGAAAAGGGCTACCGCAACCTGAAGCCCATTGCGCCGGGTACCTTCGGATACTCGGTGATTCGCAACTCCGTCTGGTCGGAGTTTTACGAAGGACTGCTCGAGACCAGCGAGCTCATGGACTTTCCCATCGAGGGACTGCACGAGGAAACCGGTCCCGGAGTGCTGGAAGCCGCAGTGGCGGTCGATTCGGCGATGTCGGCGGCTGACAAGGCCGCGCTGTTCAAGACCTTCACCAAGATCTACGCCCAGAAGCAGGACATGATGGCCACCTTCATGGCCAAGTGGTCACCCGACTGGCCCGGACAGAGCGGACACCTGCACATCTCGCTGCGCGACGCCGACGGAAAGTCCGCCTTTTACGATCCCAGCGCCGAGCACGGCATGAGCCAGACGATGCGGCACTTCGTCGCCGGCTGCCAGAAGCTGATGCCCCAGGTGCTGGCCATGGTCTCGCCGACCATCAACTCGTTCAGCCGCATGGTACCCGGAGCCTGGGCGCCGACCAACGCCACCTGGGGCGTCGAGAACCGCACCTGCGCTCTGCGCGTCATCCCCGGCTCGGCCAAGAGTCAGCGGGTCGAATACCGGCTGTGTGCCGCCGACGTGAACCCCTACCTCGGCCTCGCCGCGGTGCTCGCCTCGGGCCTGCACGGCATTGAGAACGAGCTGCCCCTGGCACCGCAGCTCGAGGGCAACGCCTACACCCAGCAGCTGCCCGCCGACACCGCACTGCCGACCACGCTGTGGGACGCCGCCCAGGCTCTCAAGGACTCGGCAGCAGCGCGGGCTGCCTTCGGAGATGAGTTCGTCGAACACTTCGCCGCCACCCGCGAGTGGGAGGAGCGCGAGTTCCGCAAGTCCATCACCGACTGGGAACTGAAGCGCTACTTCGAGATCATCTGAGCCACGGGCGAGGTCATGACCGACGTACTCAAGACCATCTCCCCGGTCGACGGCAGCCTGTTCGTTGAACGCGCGCTCGCCGATGGCGCGGCCATCGACCGCATCCTCGCCGTAGCCAGGGCCGCTCAGCCACAGTGGCGGAGCACGCCTGTTTCCGAACGCGTCGCTCTGCTGCGCTCCCTGGTCGAGCACTTCGTTGCCGAGAAAGAGCAGATAGCAGACGAGATCAGTTGGCAGATGGGCCGACCCCGCAGCCAGAGTCCAGGCGAAGTGGTGGGCTTCGCCGACCGCGCGACCGCCATGTTGGACCTGGCCGAATCGGCACTCGCCGACCTCGCCCCGCCGACAGTGGACGGATTCGAGCGTTTCATCCGCCGCGAGCCGCTGGGGGTTGTGCTCTGCCTGGCGCCGTGGAACTACCCCTACCTGTGTGCTGTGAACGCCATTGTTCCAGCGATGGCGGCGGGCAACACGGTAGTTCTCAAGCACTCGGGCCAGACGCCCCTGTGCGCCGAGCGTATCGCCGAAGCCGCCCAGCGCGCGGGACTGCCGGCCGGAGTGTTCCAGGTAGTGCACTGCAGCCACGCGCGGATAGCGCAGATGATCGCTGACCCACGGGTCGACTTTGTGGCCTTCACCGGTTCTGTCGAAGGTGGTCACGCAGTACAGCGCGCCGCGAGCGAGCGCTTCATCGCCACGGGCTTGGAGTTGGGCGGCAAGGACCCAGCTTATGTGCGCGAGGACGCGCTCTTCGAGCACGCCGTCGAGAACCTGGTCGATGGCGCCTTCTTCAACTCGGGCCAGAGTTGCTGCGGCATCGAGCGCATCTACGTCCACCAGGACCTGTACTCCGACTTCATCGCGGCCTTCGCCGCCCGGGTCCAGAGCTATCGACTCGGCAATCCGCTGGACCAAGGCACCAACCTGGGGCCAATGGTGCGTGCCTCGGCCGCTGACTTCGTGCGCGGACAGGTCGCCGCGGCCCGGAGCGCCGGAGCGCGCCCGCTGGTCGATCCCTCTGCCTTCCCCGAAGCCCGCGACCAGGGCCCGTACCTGGCGCCTCAGGTGCTCATCGATGTCGATCACACCATGGACATCATGAGCGAGGAGACCTTCGGCCCGGTGGTCGGAATCATGGCAGTGCAGAGCGACGAGCAGGCCATCGCCCTGATGAACGACAGCCGCTTCGGGCTGACCGCATCGCTGTGGACCCGCGATCTCGATGCCGCGCGCAGCCTCGGTGACCAGCTGCACACCGGCACCGTGTTCATGAACCGCTGTGACTACCTGGATCCGCAGCTCGCCTGGGTGGGCGTGAAGGACTCCGGTCGCGGCTGCACCCTGAGCCCGATCGGCTACGAGAGCCTGACGCGTCCCAAGTCCTTCCACCTGCGTACGGTGGGCTGATGGGCTCTACACCACTGCAGGGCAACTGGAACTACCCCACCTCGATTCGATTCGGCACAGGTCGGCTGGCAGAGCTTCCTCTCGCCTGCCGGGAACTGGGCATGCAGCGGCCGCTGCTGGTCACCGACCGCGGCATCGCCCCCCTTGCCATCGTGGCTGAGGCACTCGCCATCAACGCGCAGGCCGGTCTCGACACCGGAGTGTTCAGCGATGTCAGCCCCAATCCGGGCGGCAGTACGGTCGATGCTGGCACCGCGGCGCTGCGGAGCGGCAACCACGACGGGGTCATCGCCTTTGGAGGCGGCAGCGCCCTGGACGTCGCCAAGGCGGTCGCGCTGATGGCCCACCAGGAGCGGCCCCTGTGGGACTACGAAGACATCGGCGACAACTGGAACCGCATCGACGAGCAGGCGATGGTGCCGGTGGTGGCTGTGCCGACCACTTCGGGCACCGGCTCAGAAGTAGGGCGGGCCTCGGTGATTGTCCACGAGGCCAGCCACCGAAAAGCCATCCTCTTCCACCCACGCATGCTGCCCGAACGGGTCCTCTGCGACCCCGCGTTGACAGTCGGTCTGCCGGCCCCAATCACCGCAGCCGTCGGCATGGACGCGCTGTCCCACAACCTCGAGGCCCTGTGTGCACCGGGCTTTCACCCACAGGCAGACGGCATCGCTCTCGAGGGCATGCGACTGGTGCACTGCGGGCTGAGACGAGCCTTCGCAGATGGCAGCGACCTGCAGGCTCGCGGCCAGTTGATGGCGGCCTCGATGATGGGCGCCACCGCCTTCCAGAAAGGCCTCGGCGCCATGCACTCGATGAGCCACGCCATGGGCGGTGCCCTCAATGCTCCCCACGGCCTGACCAACGCAGTGGTCATGCCCTATGTGTTGGTCTTCAACCGCTCGGTCATCGAGGACAGGATGGAGCGCCTGGCCCGCGTCCTGGGCCTGGACGAGCCCGGCTTCGACGCGGTGCTGCGCTGGGTGCTCGAGCTGCGCCAGGTCCTGGGCATTCCCCACACGACCGAAGCGCTGGGCTTCCGCGAGGAACACGCTGCCCAGCTCGCACCGGCCGCCGCCGCCGACTCCACCGCAGCCACCAACCCCCGTCCCCTCGACGAGGACGTCCTGGAACAGCTGTTCCTACGTGCCCTCCAGGGGAACCTGGACTGAGCGGGGAAGGGGCACAGTGAGCACGCAGGCGATCGATCCGACGATGCGCAGCTGGCGGCGACGGGTATTCGCTGCCACCTGGCTTTCCTACGCGGGCTTCTATTTCTGTCGCAAGCCGTTCTTCATCGCCAAGCCAGCCCTGAGCGAGGAGTTGGGCTGGAATGCCGAGACCCTCGGCTACCTCGGCACGGCCTACCTGGTCTCCTACGCAGCCGGCCAGTTCCTGGCGGGCTGGGCGGGCAACCGCTGGGGACCACGCCTGCTCCTGCTCATTGGCATGGCCGTCAGCATCCTCGCCAACGCGGGCTTCGGGCTGGGCAACTCGGTCGCGACCTTCGGCTCGCTGATGGTACTCAACGGCCTTGCCCAGGCGACCGGCTGGTCGGGCAACGTCGGCTCCATGGCACCCTGGTTCCGACGCCGCGAGCGCGGCACCGTGATGGGCGTCTGGGCGACCAACTACCAGGTGGGGGGGGTGCTCTCCAACACCCTGGCTGCCTGGGTGCTCGGTCGCTGGGGCTTCGAGCAGTCGTTTTTCTGCGGCTCGCTGGTGCTGATGGCCGTATGGGCGTTTTTCCTGGTCAACCAGCGCAACCGGCCCGAGGACGTGGGGCTGCCGCCCCTGGACGACGACCAGGCAGGCGACGGTGAAGGGGCCGATTCGAGCCAGGAACGCTGGTCCCGGCAGGTCTGGACCAACGTGCTGTTGGTCGGCGTGTTCTACTTCTTCGTCAAGTTCATCCGCTACTCGCTGTGGTCCTGGTCGCCACTGCTCCTGCGGCGCGACTTCGGCCTGGACCTCGATGATGCGGGCTACCTGAGCACCGCCTTCGACCTCGCCGGAATCGCCGGGGTCATCGCCGCTGGCTGGATGTCGGACAAACTGTTCGGAGGCCGTCGCGCCCGCATCAGCTTCCTGTTCATCGTGGGCATGGCCGCCTCGTGCCTGTGCCTGTACCTGCTGGGCCCCACCAGCCTGGTCCTGTTCGGCACGAGCATCGCCCTGGTCGGCTTCTTTCTGTACGGACCCGACGCCCTGATGACCGGCGCGGCGGCCATCGAAGTGGGCTCGCTGCGCAGCGCCACCCTGGCTGCAGGCATCATCAACGGCATGGGCGCGGTGGGCAGCGTCGCCCAGGAGTTGTTGCTGGGCAGGATGCTCGGCGAGGGTGGCGGGGTAGCCCAGGTGTTCGCGCTGCTGCTCATCTCCAGCGTCAGCGCGGCTCTCGCGCTGAGTGTGCTGCTGTGGCGAGGTAAGCGCGGCTACGCAGACCTGTAGCCTGGTCACAGTCAGGCTGCGCGAGGCTCAATCAGGGGCGGCAGGGGGACCTCGAGGATGACCGCGAACAGGCGCAGCAACTCAGCCTCTTCAATGGCGAGGTAACCGTCGTCGAGAACGCAAACCACCGAAGCGTCGAGGAACTGCTTCTTGACGGCGGGGGCGGCCAGGGCGAGGCGCTGAAGGGCGCTGTCCAGGTCACCCAGACTCCATCGCGGCAACGGGGCGTCGACGGCCGCAAGGCCAGTCAATCCGGCCACTGAACGCGTCCAGACGGCGGCGGCCACCCCCTTGTCCGAGTGCCCCGCACGCGCCAACACCGCCAGGCACAGTTCGGCATCCGGAAGCACCTCCCGCAACGTTCGGAATTGCACCTGCCGCCGCACCGCCTTGCCCAGACGCGCATCGAGGCGACGGCGAAACAGGCGCTCAAGGACAAACTCGAACAGGTCGATCTGACCGTCCGCCTCGGCCAGCACGCTCATCACCGCCTGCACCTTCTTGATCTGCTGGTCCGAGAGACAGCGGAGGGCGGGCAACATCACGTCCGCCAGCGGCAGACGCAGGGACGGGTCCATGGCATCCAGAGTCTCCAGCAGACGGACTGTCTCCGCCAGCATGGGCTCGGTCAGGCGTTGAGCCAGCATGTCCAGCTGGCCCCGACGCATGTCAGGATCCCGATCCAACAGCAATCCGTACAGGGTCGCCACGGCACCGAACGGCTCGCTCGCGGCAGCACGCACCGTTCCCGGAAAGGCGGACAGCAAGGCGGCGCTGTGTGCGAGGTGCTGATCGTCAATCGTGCCCACCTGGTCGACCACCTGCTCGGGGCGCAGGCCGAGCCGGGCACCGACGGCACCCTGTCCCGACGCCATCGAGGAGACCCCTTCCATACCCGGTGCCGGCTGGGCGGCCACCGACGGGACTCCCTCCATCTGCGCCAACATTGCGGCGGCACCGGCATCGAGTCGAGCGATGCGCTCCTCGAGCGGCGGATGAGTAGCCATGAAGTTGAACCACGAGGCCTTCAGCCCAATCCGGCCGAAGAACATGTGGCTGGCTTCCTCGGCTCGCTTCGAGGCGACCGAACTCCCCTCGAACAGGCCGCCAATCTTCTTCAGGGCCCCGGCAATTCCGGTCGTGCTGCGGGTGAACTGAACCGCAGAGGCATCGGCGAGAAACTCGCGCTGTCGGGACACCCCGGCCTTGATGAGCTGCCCCATCCAGAAGCCGACGTAGCCGACAATCATCAACAGCAGGCCGAACATCATCATGGCTGCGATGGCGCCGGCCTCCTTGCCGTTCCGAGATCTGCGACGGCTAAAGGCCAGGCCACGCAGGACACCCTGGCCGATGAGTCCGATCAACAAGATGCCGTGCAGCACGCCGATGAGCCGGATATTCAAGCGCATGTCGCCGTTCAGGATGTGGCTGAACTCGTGGCCGATCACGCCTTGCAACTCATCGCGGTTGAGCTGGTCCAGCGCCCCTTCGGTCACGGCGACCGCAGCATCGTCAGGACTCCAACCGGCAGCAAACGCGTTGATGCCGGGTTCCCCCTCGAGCACGTAGATGCTGGGAACTGCCACGCCTGATGCGATGGCCATCTCCTCGACCACGTTGATCAGCACCGCGTAGCGAGGATCCGACAGGCTGTTGAGCACCTCGGTGGCGCCCAGGGATTCGGCGATCTTCGCACCGCCGCCAGATAGAGACAGGGTCTTGTAGAGGCTGCCCAGGGACACCAGGGACAACACAGCGATGGTGACGGCGAGCAGCACCTCCGGATCCCAGAGAAGCAGCCGCAGTGCCTCGGGGGCCGACTCGCCAGTCACTCCGCTGTCGATAGATTCCAGGCTGGCCAGAGACTGGCTGTGGGTACCGAGCACCGGCGCGAGACACAGGTACAGGACTGCGATGAGCATCATCACCGCAAGAGAGAACAGCACTACCAGTCGGGTAGTCGCCTTTCGTGCCTGGTCCTGGGCTTCGAAGAAGTTCACGGCAGGCTTCGCGTGGCGATGGGTTTTTGGTTCCCTAGCCGTTCGCTAGAAGGAGACCTTGGGGGCCTCCTTCTCGGCCGGGCTCTCCACCTCCCACAAGGTGGCGCGGACGAAACGGAACATGCCGGCGAGTAGGTTGTTGGGGAACACCTCGGTGGCGATGTTGTAGGCGGTGGCGCCGTCGTTAAAAGCCTGGCGCGCAAAGGCGATGCGATTCTCGGTCGAGGTCAACTCCTCCATCAGCCGCGCCATGTTCTGGTCGGCCTTGAGGTCGGGGTAGGCCTCGGACAGCGCGAACAGCTTGCCCAGCGAGGCGGTGAGCACCGACTCAGCGCCGATCAGTCCCTGCATGGCCTCGGCGTTGCCTGGGTTGGCGGCAGCGGCGGACACCGCACCTGCGGCGCCATTGCGCGCGTTGATGACCGCCTCCAGCGTCTCGCGCTCATGGGCCATGTAGCCCTTGGCGGTCTCGACCAGGTTGGGAATGAGGTCATAGCGACGCTTGAGCTGCACATCGATCTGCGACCAGGCGTTCTGGTAGCGATTGCGCAGGGTGACCAGCTTGTTGTAGATGCCGACCACGAAAAACAGGACCAGCGCTACTGCGACGAGCAGGCCGACACCAATACCGATTTCCATACCCAGTTTCCCTTCCCCTCAGGGTGACCACTCAAGAATAGCGCAGTAAGGTTCCGAGATGCGCCCAGGTCGGCCCCAAATTCCCGGACTCCTCTTCCTGGTGACAATGCTGGGAATGCTCGCGGCGGGCCCGAACGCCCAGGCCGAGGGCGGCCAACCCGGCGACCCGGACCTCGCTGAGCTGCTCAACAGCACCGACGACCTGCAGCGCGGCGAGTCGAGCCGGGCGCGCATCGAGATGCACATCAAGACCGCCCGCTTCGAGCGCACCGTCGCCATGACGGCCTGGAGCGAGGGCACCGACAAGTCGCTCATGATCATCGACAGCCCGGCGCGGGAGAAGGGCATCGCGACGCTGAAGGTGGGCGATAACATCTGGAACTACCTGCCAAAAGTCGACCGCACCATGAAGGTACCGGCGTCCATGATGTCCGGCGCCTGGATGGGCAGCCACTTCAGCAACGACGACCTGGTGAAAGAGAACCGCCTGTCCGAGGAGTTCAGCTACGCCCTTACCTCGCGCCCGCCCGACAACCCCGAGAAAGCCTGGGTGATCGAGCTGAAACCAAAGCCCGACGCGCCGGTGGTCTGGGGACGGGTTGTCGTGCGGGTTCGTGATGCCGACCGGCTGCCCATCGATACCTGCTTCTACGACGAAGACAACAAGCTGGTGCGCACTCTCAGCTACGAAGACGTACGCGAAATGGGTGGCCGCCCCGTGCCGGCTCGCATGCGCGTAGTGCCGGCCGACAAGCCCGGCGAATTCACTGAGATCACCTACAAGGAACTGAAATTCGACGTGGCGATTCCCCCCTCGACCTTCACGCTCCAGGCGCTTCGGAAGTAGCTGCGTCCAATGTTGCTGCGCATCGCCTGGAGGAACCTCTGGCGCTACCGACGGCGCACCCTGATCACTGCCAGCGGCATGGCGGTGGCCATGAGCCTGGTGTTGGCCATTGCCTGCATGCAGGACGGCATGTTCGAGATGATGAACGACGTGTTGGTGCGGCAAACGCTCGGACACGCCCAGGTCGTGCATCCCAAGTGGCCTACCAGCCAGTTGATGCACGACACCGTCGATGCAGACATTGTCAGGAAAGCCACTGCACTGCCTGAAGTTACCGGCGCATCGGGGCGAATGTTCGTCTACGCGCTGGCCGCATCCGAGACCACCTCAGTAGGTGCACGCTTTATCGGCATCGATCCCAAAGCCGACCGCATCATCACCGATTACGACACGCAGATCGTCGCAGGCAAAGGCCGGTTCCTCGGCGAAGCGGCCGCTGGCGAGGTCGTCGTGGGTGCGGACCTGGCAACAGAGCTGGGCCTCGAGACCGGCGAGGAGTTGCTCTTTCTCGGCCAGGCAGCCGAT
>CAZBDA010000067.1:0-6617 GCA_964490445.1 uncultured Rickettsiales bacterium
CGCACCGACACTGATCGTCACGGTGGCGGTGTTGGAGTCACTTGTGGCGTCATTCGCCTTGAAGGTGAACGAGTCCAAGCCGGTGAAGTTGGGGTCGGGATCGTACTTGTAGGTGGGCGGTGCCGGACTGGCAGTCAAGGTACCGTTGGTCGGGCTCGTGACAATCGTGTAGCTGAGTAGGTCGCCCTCGCTGTCCGTCGCCACCACTGTGATGGTCTTGTCTACATCTTCGCTCGTAGAGACCGCCTGGTTGCTCGCCACCGGCGGGTCGTTGACGGCACTCACCGAGATCGACACGGTGGCAGCGTTCGAGTCCACCGTGCCGTCGTTCCCTTTGAAGGTAAACGAGTCGCTACCCGTAAAGTTCGCACCGGGCGTATAGGTGAGGCTCGCGCCCGTACCGGAGAGCGAGCCATTGGTCGGGTGGGAAACAATCGAGTAGGTGATGGAGTCGCCGTCAACATCGGTAACGACGAGTGTGATGCCGACCGAGACATCCTCGGTCGTGGCCACGCTCTGTGCGACTGCAAGCGGGGCGTCATTGAGCGGGTTGATGGTGATGTTGACCGGCGCGATGTTGGAATCCACGGTCCCGTCATTCACCTTGAAGGTGAACGAGTCCGCTCCGTTGTAGTCCGGGTTGGGAGCGTAGGTGTAGTTCGGTGCAGAACCATCCAGCGTCAAGCTGCCCGCTGACGGCTGGGTAACTATGTGCCAGGTAAGACTGTCCCCGTCCGCATCCGAGCCCGACAGAGCGAACGACAGGTTGCTGTCCTCGTCGGTGCTGATGTTCGCCGCGCCGGCCTGCGGTGGATCGTTGGAAGAGCGGACTGAGATGTAGACGGTCGCCGCGTTGGAGTCCAGGCTGCCGTCGTTCGCCTTGAATTCGAAGCTGTCGCCCCCGTAGAAATCGGGATGCGGCGTATACAGGTAGCTTGGACCGCTGCCGACAAGAGTGCCGTTGTCTACGTCGTCCGTGATGCTGTAGGTCAGGGTGCTGCCCTCGGGATCGGACGCCACCACGAAGATGACCTCGGGGGAGTCCTCGTTGGTGATGACGGACTGGCTGTTTGCACTGGGCGCATCGTTGACGGCATTGACCGTGATCGAGACTGTGGCCTGACCCGAGTTGAGGCTGCCGTCGCTGACCAGGAAGTTGAACGAGTCCGAGCCATTCCAGTTGGCTTGCGGGGAATAAGTGACATTCGGAGGCAGCCCGGTCAGGAAACCGTTCGAGGGCGCACTCATCAAGACGTAGGTAAGTGAATCACCCTCCGGATCGCTGCCGGTCAGAGTGATGGCCAGATTGTTGTCCTCGTTTGTCGAGACGCTCTGCGCATTCGCGCTCGGGGCTGTATTTACCGACGATGAGCCGATGGTAAATGCCGGCTCGCCGAAATAGGTCCAGCCCGCCCGCTGGTTGGAGCACGAGGTGTACTCACGAACTCGCCACTTGTAAGTCCCGCTGGACAGGTTGTTGAGGTAGGTCCACTGGTAGACCGAGGCGCTGCAATTGTTGTTCTGAGTCGGCGGGGAGGTGTGGGTTACGTTGCCGGTCCAGCCCTGGTTTGTCTGCCTGACCTCATACTCCAGGTAGTAGGGACCGCAGCCGCAGGTACTACCATCGCTGGTACCGCGCAGGCGCGCACCCGTCGAGTTGGTTGTTCCCCCCGTAGGGAGACTCGTGCCGTCTGTGTTCTGCTGGGTCAGGCTGTTGGTGCCACCCGCATGACTCGCCAGAGCCTCCTGAGACCACAGGCCTACCAGCAAGAGCACTGTCAGTGGCAAGAGCCAACGTAAGAGCCTGTGGTTACGCATCGTTCTCCTCCCGCCGGACAACCGTCTCGGCCCAACTCAGGACACGGACGGTAAGCTTAGCGCGTTGGGAGCAGCATGGTTGCCAAGAAGTCCTCAAGGCCTCGAGCACCGGCCACAGGCGAGCCCTGGATTCGGTCGCGAGGTTGGGACCTTTGCTACGTACTTGCGACCCCGCTCCTGTGCATCGCGGCAGTTGCAGTCCTCAGCGGCTCTCTGAGTTCGCTGGACCTGTGGCTGGGGATCATGGCCCTCGGCGCAATGGGGCACCACTTTCCGGGCTTTCTGCGCGCCTATACCGACCCGCAACTGTTCCGCCGCTTCCGCACGCGCTTCCTGCTGGCCCCTCCCCTGTTCTTCTTCGCAGTGCTGTGGTTCACGCGCCAAGGGCTGCATGGAATGCTCCTGGTGGTGGCGCTGTGGGGAATCTGGCACGGCATGATGCAGCACTACGGCTTCATGCGAATCTATGACGCGAAGCTGGGCCGCAGGGACCAGGCGGGCGCGCGCTGGGACTTCCTGCTCTGCCTGTGCTGGTTCGCTGCCCTGCTGCTGTGGAGTCCCGGGCGGCTGCACAACCTGCTCGAGGGCCTCTACCTCAGCGGCTTTCCACCACTGCCGGCCCAGTGGGCCCGGGCATTGCCCGCGGTTGCTACCGGGCTGGCCGGCGTCGCCAGCATAGGCTACCTGTTCCGGGTCGCTCGGGAGCAGCAAGAGGGGCGGCCCCCAAGCGGCCACAAGCTGGCCCTGTGCGCCACAACCTTCGGCTTCCTGGGCTTGGCCTTTGTCGGCATGGACGACCTGCTGCTGGGTCTCGCCGCCTGGGAGCTCTACCACGACATCCAGTACCTCGCGATCGTCTGGATCTACAATCGCAGGGTCACCGACACCGGCGGCACGTCCCGCCCCATGCGCCTGCTGTTCCGACCGGGTGTCCCCTACATCACCCTGTATGTCCTGCTCTGCCTGTGCTGGGGAAGCGCCGGCTTCAGCAGCAGCCTTCTCGGCAGCGAGGGCGCAAGGCAACTCGCCGTCGCCTTTGTCGCGACCTCGGCACTGCTGCACTTCTACTTCGACGGCTTCATCTGGAAGGTAAGCGAGCCGGCGACCAGCGCCGGGCTCGGACTGGCGCAGGGTCGCGCGGATGCCGGCACACCGAGACCGTCTCGAGACAAGCTGCGCCGGCTGTGGCTGGTTGCTGCCGTGCGCAAGCAGCCAGCCTTTCAGCCGGTCGCCTACTGCATCGTTGTCGGCCTACTGTACCTGTTGTCACCTGGCGCGCTGGAGCGGGGTTCGCTCGAACTTAGCGAGATTCTCGCAGAGTCCGTACCGGAATCGCCGGAGGCAGTACTGGACCACGGAGTCGCCCTGCGCAAGAAGGGCCGCTTCACCGATGCGGGAAAGCGCTTCGAGCAGGCCCTGGCCCTCGACCCCCGGTGCCTTCACGCCAGCAACGAGCTTGGCATCCTGCGCAACGTTGCGGGGCAACTCGATGCAGCACACCGCCACTTCTCCCGGGCGCAACAGGTCAACCCACAGTACGCGCCGGCCTGGAACAACCTGGCGGTCCTGGCTGCCAGGAACGGCGATGCGAAGCGCGCCGAATCGCTACTTCGTGACGCGCTGCGGCGCGACCCGGAACTTGCTCCGGCGTGGAACAACCTGGCCGCAGTTCTCACGATGCAGGGCCGCAGCGGCGAGGCCAGCACGGCCCTTGCCCGGGCACTGGGCCTCGCTCCCAGCCACCGCGAGTCCCTCGCCAACCAGCAACTCTTCGCCGACCCCAGTCTCGACCCCGAAGCGCTGTCACAGAAGCTGCGTCTTGCTGTTGCTGCAAAGGACCGGGTTCCGGGACCGGTCTCGGGTCGGGCGTGCGGCGGCGCAAGCCCTTAGGCCCGGCCGGGCAACGAGCCTGCGAGACTGCAATCATGCGCTCGCCGACAACGGCCAGTTGAGCTAGGTTCCTGCGATGCTCGCCAGTTCCTCCAACACTCCTTCGCCCAGACTGGGCCGGGCCGTCCGGCACCACTGGCTGCTCGAAGAAGGCATGACCTTCCTCAACCACGGCTCCTTTGGAGCCACGCCGCGCCGTGTGCTGAGCGCCCAGGAGCACTGGCGCCTGCAGCTCGAGCGGCAGCCACTGCGCTTCATGATCGACACCCTGACCCCAGGCCTACGTAGCGCTGCTTCACAGCTGGGCGCCTTCCTCGCAGTCGAAGGCGAGGACCTGGCCTTTGTCGAGAACGCCACCACCGGCGTGAATGCCGTGCTGCGTTCTCTCAAGCTAAACGCCGGCGACGAAGTCCTCACCACCACCCACGCCTATGGCGCGGTGGACAAGGCCATCCAGTTCGTCTGTCGGCGTTCCGGCGCCGTGCCGGTACTGGTCGATGTCCCCTTTCCCATCGATGGTCCCACAGTCGTACTCGAGCGCATCGAAGCTGCCCTGAGCGAGCGGACGGCGCTGGTGGTCGTCGACCACATCACCTCACCGACTGCACTTATTCTGCCGGTCGGAGAGATCGTCGAACTGTGTCGCGCGCGCGGGATTCCAATCCTGGTTGACGGTGCCCACGGGCCCGGCATGCTGCCGCTCCGCCTCGGCGAGCTCGGAGCCGACTGGTACACGGGCAACTGCCACAAGTGGCTGTGTGCACCCAAGGGATGCGCCTTCTTGTGGGCCAACCCCGGTTCCAAGGTGAGCCGGGACGACATCCATCCGCCGGTAATCTCCCACTTCCTGGATGAACCCTGGCCGGCAGAATTCGACTACTACGGCACCCGCGACAGTTCGGCATGGCTGGCTGTGAGCGAAGCGCTGGACTTCTTCGCGGAGCTCGGCGGCAACGATCTGTTTGCCCGCAATCACCAGCTCGCACTCGACGGCGCGGCATTGCTGTGCGACGAGCTTGGCCTCGAGTTGCTGGGCCCTCCTGCCATGCTGGGAACGATGGTCACCCTCGCCTATCCAGGCCCATGCGAGGCCTCTGTCGAGGGAGCTCAAGCCGTGCGACGAGCCCTGTGGGATCAGCACCGAATCGAAGTCGCCGTCTTCCCCTTCGCCGAACGGCTGTACTTCAGGATCTCGGCACAGGCCTACAACGACCTCGACGACTATCGGATCCTCGCCGCTGCCCTGCGCGCCGGAATGGAGGCTTGAGACGTGTCATTCGAGGTCGTGCAGATCCCGGTCTGGAGCGATAACTACGCCTACCTGCTCATCGCCGACGACGGCCGCTGCGGGCTGGTGGACAGCCCCGAGGCCGAACCGATCCTCACCATCATCGAGCAGCGCGGCCTGCGGCTGACAAACATCTTCAACACGCACCACCACCCCGACCACATCGGCGCCAACAGCGACCTGGCCGAGCGATTCCCCGATCTCGAAATCTGGGGAGGGCACTACGACCAGGAGCACGGACGGATTCCAGGCCAGACCCGGGCCCTTGCGCACGACGAGCACTTCGAGTGGGCTGGCAGCTCCTGCCGGGTGCTGGAAATTCCAGGCCATACCCTCGGGCACATCGCCTACCACTGGCAGAACGGCAAGGTCTTCGTGGGCGACACCCTGTTCGTCGGCGGCTGCGGCAGGCTGTTCGAGGGGGACCCAGAGATGATGGAACGCTCGCTGTATAGCGTGCTCGGCTCCCTGCCGGACGACTCGCTGCTCTACTGTGCTCACGAATACACTGAGTCCAACCTGCGCTTCGCCCGCAGCGTCGACGGCGAGAACGAGGATCTCCTCGCGTTTTCCGATGTAGTCAGTCGCGCGCGAGCTGAAAATCGCTCCACGGTTCCCCAGAGACTCGCCACCGAGTGGTCCATCAACCCCTTCCTGCGCTGTGACAGCGAGGCCATACGTGCCGCCACGGGCACCACCTCAGATACGCCACGGCACCAGGTTTTCGGCATACTTCGGGCTATGAAAGACCAGTTCCGAGGCTGATACGTGAACCCGCGGACCACACGATCCAGTCACAGTCGCAGCGGTGGGCTGGCTCTGCTGGTCGTACTCTGCCTGGCCGCGAGCGCGTGCTCGACAACCCATACGGCAAGACCGCTAGGCAAGGGCAAGCACGCCGTCCACCTCAGTGTCGGCGGTCCCATCGTCGCGGTGGGTAGCAAGACCAAGATCCCCCTACCCCTGACCACGATCACCTACAAGACCGGCCTCACTGACCGGGTCGACTTCTTCGTCGGTTGGCACGTGCTCGAGACCTTCATGAACGAAGGCAACTTCTTCTTCGACGTGGGCGGTTCCTACTACTTCCTCGACCAGCGTGGCGGCCTGCCCGGGGTCTCCGCAGCCGTCACCCTATCGCCCTTCGTCAACCGCAGGGCCGGTTGGGCCTCGCTGGATTTGCAGTTGACTGCATCCTGGGCATTTGGTCCCCGGGAGAGGCACCTGGTCTACGTCGGCTTCCACAACTTCCTGACCCCGGTACGGTCCCAGTTGATCCCTACGCCGGCCTACACCTTCAGTCCCTACCTGGGAGCACGTGTGCGCATCGGCCCGAATCGCGAGGTGGCTCTGTCGGGAGAGATCAAGTGGCATCGGCCCTACCAGGACACCTCTTCTGCCGTCCTTTCATACGTGGGTCTGGGCTCTCAGGGAGCGATTGCCTTTGTCGGCGGGGTCACGGTTCACTTCGGCAAGCGCGCAGCAGCTGAGCAGTCCACCACGGGACCAGGGGACTCACCGGCACCGGCGGACAGTTCGAAGGCAACGGAAACACCCGAAGCGACAGGTAACCCCCAGCCCCACCCCCCCCCCGCCGCCGCGGCCCCCCGCGCCCCCCGCC
>CAZBDA010000067.1:6627-28218 GCA_964490445.1 uncultured Rickettsiales bacterium
CCGGATGCGACGGCCAACCCCGAGAACGACCCCCCCACCGAGACGGAGCAGGGCGACGACGGCCAGGAGACAACCCAGACCGAGACCGAGACCGAGGAGCAGCCATGAGAATACGACTTTGCACGGCAATGCTCATGACTGCACTCAGCAGTGGTTGCATCGATGCCGTCGACGGCATGTGGTTCACCAACGAGAGGCTGGACGAGTACGTCTGGCCGCACAACGAGGTGCCCGAAAGCAGCATCGAGTTGGTGGAGATGGCAGGAACAGCGCTCGGCGACGAGGAAGCACCTACCCTGTACGGCGTCTGGGTCTACCCCTGTAGCGATGCGGCCCCGCAGGACTGCCCTGATCACCCCGAGTACAACCCGCTGAACCGAGACACCACGATCCTCTACCTGCACGGACAGGACCGGCACTTAGTCGGCCACTGGGACCGAGTCCAGATCCTGTGGCGCATGGGCTTTCAGGTGTTCGCGGTCGACTATCGCGGCTATGGTCGTTCCACTGGCGTGCCTAGCGAGGAAGGCGTCTACCTCGACGCGCGCACCGCACTGAATCACATCTTGACACGCATGATGGACCCCGACGACAGCGAGTTGCCCCGCCCCGAACTGTCTAGGCTGGTCTACTACGGCCGCTCGCTGGGTTCGGCCATCGCCATCGACCTCGCTGGTGAATTCAACCCAACGGTTCTGATCACTGAGTCGGCAATCGCCGGGGCGCAAGCCTTCACCGACGACGCCGCCGGCCTCGGCCTGTCGTCTTCGGTCCTGATGTCGAGCGAGTTCGACACGATCGGTAAGATCCCCTTCGTGGCTGCCCCGAAGTTGCTCATGCACGGAACATCTGACACCTTTGTTCGCTTCGAGTTCACACAGTTGCTGTACGAAGCTGCAACGGACCCGAAACACCTGGTCGCCGTTGCGGGAGCCGAACATGGCAACCTGCCCTGTCCAACTCATGATTCGAACATCGACAACCTTGAAGTACCGTGTTTAGCCAGCCAGTACTACCTCGACGAAGTCACCTCCTTCCTAGAAGAATTCATCGCCCGCTGATGCGTTTCCTGATTCCTACTAAGATGGTTCGATGAGTGGACCAGACCCCTGGCTCCGAGGCCTGACCAAGGCCCTCTCCCTGTTCGGCCAGGAACTGGAGCCTGACAGCGAAGAGGAATCCTGGGGCGAACACCCGGGCTCCGTGCGCCTCGAGATGATCGAGGAGGCGCTCGCCAACGAGCGTTCCGATCGACGCTCTGCCGATGAACGGCTGAGCGCCACTCGAACCGATCTGACCACTACGCGCGAAAAGCTCGGTCTCGCCACCAGCGAGTTGGAACAGATGACAGCCGTGCTCGCCGACGCCAAGGAGGCAATCGGCCGCAGCAAGGCCGACTACCAGGGCATTCAGGCCCAGCACGACAAGCAACTCGACGAGTTACGGCAGGCCAGGCAGGAACGCGATGCGCTCCAGAACCGACTCGAGAGCATTACCAGCAAGCTCGACGAGACGACCACGATGTCGACCCGCTCCAGCCACGAGGCCGAAGACCTGCGTCTCTCCCTCGACGAGGCGCGGCACCGCTCGAGCGCTGCCCAGGAAAAGGTCACGGCCGGCGAGCAGAAGCTCGACAGCCTCAACGAAGAACTCGCCAAAGTGCGACGCCAGGCAGAAGCTCTGCGCAGCGAGCTTGCCCAGGCACAGGCCCAACTCGGCGCGTCCCAGTCTCGAGTCGAGGCCTACAGCGACGACCGCGATGGGCTGCACGCACAATTGCAGGCAGCCCTGGCTGCTCGCGAGGTCGCCGAGAATCGGGCGGCCGACGCCGAGCAGGCACTGCACCAGGCGGAGAAGATCACCCGGCAGGCAGAGCACCATGCCGAGAAGGCTCGCGAAGACACCCGCGATGCCCACCACCAGGTCAGCCTCGCCGATCAGCGCAGCACGCGCCTCGAAGAGGAGCGCAACGAAGGACTGGCGCGGATCCGCAGCCTCGAGGGAGAGCTCTCCGGACGAGATGGCCGCATTGCGGAACTGCAGACCTCGGTCCTGGCCGAGCAGCAGGCGACGCTGGCAGCAGAGCAGCAGGCGACCCTCGCGAAGAGCACCCTGGAACGCCAGGAGAGCCTGTTCGCCAACCAGAACGAGCGTGCCGAATCGGAAGGGCGCATCGACGAGCTCAACCGGATTCTGCGGCGCGAACGCGTCGTCAGCCTCGACCTGCGCACCGAGATCAATGGGCTGGAAGCGGAACTGGATGAGAAGGAGAACGCTGCGGAACGTCTGCGAGAACAGATCCAGCAGCTGGAATCCAACCTCGAGGAAACCCAGGAGGCCAGCCGTCAACTCGAGGGCAGCCTACAGGCCAGCGAGCAACGTGTGGCCGAAGAGCAGCAGGCGGTCCAAAAGCTGGAACGCACACTAGCCGACATCCGCGGGGAGCTGGACGAGAGTCAGCAGGAGGTACGCCTCGCCGAACAGAACATTGCCGCAACCGAAGCGGAACTGGCCGAGCGAAGCCGCCAGTTGTCCGATGCCCAACTGACGGTCAGCAACCTGGAACTGAAGGTAGCCGATGCCCTGGGCAAAGCTGCTGATGCAGAGTCACGGGCCCAAGGCTCCGATGCTCATGCCCGCGAATCCGCCGAGCAGGCGGACCGGGCAGTGCAGTATGCAGAGCAGGCCCAACAGGAAGCATCCGCTGCCGAGGCGGCGAGACACAAGGCCGAGGAGAGTCGGGCTCTCAGCATGGAGCTGGCAGCAGAGAAGTCCACCCAGGCTGAGGAAGCCCTCGCGGTGGCCGAACATGCACGCTCCAGCGAGCAGCAGGCGGTGGCCGACCGAGACCAGGCCCGCAGCGATGCAGAAGCGGCACGCGGCCAGTTTGATGAGCTCCGGCAAGCCGCAGACAGCGCAGCAACAGCCGCAACGGCCGCAAAGGAACGTGCCGAACTCGCCGAGCAGCAGTCAGTGGATACCCGTGAGCAGGCGAACGCGCAGATGGCGCAGACACGGAGCGAGGCAGCGGAGCAGATCGCTGCAGCAGAGCAAGCAGCAGAAGCTGCCGAGCAGGGCGCACAGGCGGCCATACAGACTGCCCAGGCTGAAGTGGACCGTGCGGTTCAACTGGCAGCAACCAGCGACGCCGAACGGGACGCAACCAGTCAACGTGCCCGCGAAGCCGACGAGCGTGCTGCTGCCGAAGCTCAGGCGAGGACCGAGGCCGAAGATATGACCCGCGAGTCCATCGCGAGGGTCAATGACCTGCAGGAAGGACTCGAGGAACTCGGCCGAGAGAAGGACGAGTTGTCGTCCCAGTTGGCGCAGGCTGTCCAGTTGGCCCAACAACGCTCCGAGACGGCGTCTGAGATGTCACTGAAGGTCGAGTCTCTGCTCGCAGAGGCCAGCAGCCTGACCCAAGAGCGCGAGTCGTTGAGCCAGCGGGTAAGCGCGGTCCAAAAGGACGCGGAACAGCGCATCGAAGCAGCGACCCAGAGCCTCGAGGTCGAGCGTGTCAGTTGGCAGGAGAAGCTCGCCCAGGAGATCGAGGGCAAGAAGCGGGCGATGAGCGAAGCCGATGTGGCACTGGTGAACGCGCGCAGCGACCTCGAGAAACAGTACCAGCTCAAGGTCGAAGACGAGAGAAGGAGCGCCGCGAGTTCGATGACCGAGCTCAGTGGTCGACTCGAGGAATTGATTGAGCACTCGAAGCAGGTTGCGGAGTCGCGCGATGCAGCCACTGCAGAGGCCGAGAGCCGAGCCGCCGAGTTGGCCGAAATCCGGGCAGAGACGGGGGCACTGCGGACCGAACTCAAGTCACTGCGCGTGCAGGTCGCCGAGAAGGACGGAGCCCTCCAGACCGCGGTGAGCCAGACGACCGAGACCGGTCACCAGATCGAGACCCTGGCCCGCGAACGAAACGAGGCGCAACAGGCATACGCGGCCCTTCTGGAAGACCAGAACAAGCTGGAACTCGAGTTGCGGACGACCACCGAGGGTCGAAGCCACAACTCGGAGCAGTTGCAATCGGAGCGACAACAACGCGAGGAAGCCGACGCCAGGTACGCCGAAACCCAACGTAGACTGCGCTCCCTGGAAACGCAGGTCGAAGAGCGGGACGAGCAACTCGAAGCTCTGCGCAGCAAGATCAAGCTGCTTGAGTCCTCGCCTGGCACACCCGCCGCTGAGATCTCCTTTGCTGAGCCCATCCTGGAGACACCAGCCGCGGCAGCCCCCCCCCCTGCGGCGGCCCCACCTGTGGCACCGATGCGACTGGAGCAGCGCCCGGATCAGACCGGGACAACGGCGGCCGCCTCCGAACCGCCGACCTCAAAGCCGTCCCGCGCTGTACCTTCCCGACCTGCTCCCTCTCCCGCCCGTCCGCCAGGCACCGTACCGCGGCGTCCACCGCCTTCCGGCAGTCGGCCCAGCCGGCCCCAGCCAGCCCGCTTCGACAACGTCACCGGCAAGCTATATACCGCCCGCAAGACTCCACAACCCGAAGACGAGAAGGGCGTATTTCGTCTCTTCCGCCGCAAGCGCTGACGCGGCGACCCAATGCCTGAGACTTCCCGCCAGCCCAGCCGCGACGGTGTTTCCAAGCCACCACCGGAGATCACTTCGCGTGCCAGCGAGCGCCGGGCACGCCTGCCAGCGGGAGTCCCGTTCGTCGTCATCCCGAGGCCCAAAGGAGGTCGAGAACGCCGCTTCTCAGTGCATCCGTCGCGCGTCTTTCTCGTACTGTTCTTATGCTTCGTGCTGGGCACGCTGCTAGCGACCTCCCTGTTTGCCGCCTACTGGTTCCTGACAGACCAGACCCTGGTGCGCGAAGATTACACTCGGCTCTCAGAGGAGGTAGATGAGCTGCGCAAGGAGCTTACGACCCTCAAGGAACGGTCACGGGCGCAGTTGAGCACGCCGGAGGAAGCCGGCACCAGACAGCCCGGCACCGGCGAGGATTCCCTCAAGTCTCTGGCCATCCCATCCCTCACCGAAAAGGCCCCGACCATCCGGGTGGCACTGCTCCGCACCGCGGGCTCGGTGACACTCCAGGGCGAGGGTCTGCACATCAACCAGGGCCCGGACCGAGCGATCCCGCTGCCAGGCGGGACGGCCGAGGTTTACGCTCGCAGAGGACGAGGCGTGTATGTCCGGGGGGTCGGCACCCTCCCACAGGGAAGCAGCATCGAGAACCGGGTAGGACCCATTCGAATCGGCAAGGAGGAGTACCCGGGAGTCCTCAAGCTACACGTGGAAGAAGACATGCTGCTGCTCGTCAACGAGGTCGAGATCGAGCGCTACCTGCAAGGAGTGGTTGCCTCGGAGATGCCCGCATCATGGGACCTCGAGGCGAAGAAGGCGCAAGCTGTGGCAGCGCGAACCTACGCCATCATCAAGCGGGCTGAGGGCAAGAGCAGCTATGACCTCAAGTCCACCGTCGACGACCAGGTCTATTCGGGGCGCAGCGCAGACCCGAGTTCCATCGCCGCTATCACCACCACCCACGGCGAAATTCTCAGCCACAACGGCTACCTGGTGTCCGCCTTCTATCACTCCAAGTGCGCCGGCCAGACCGAGGTCCCCATCAACGTGTGGCCGGAACGGCCGAGCAACGGCAACGTCAGCGTCGCCTGCGGCTTCTGCAAGGCGGTCACCCGCAAGGGCTGGCAGACCCGAATCACACCAGAAGAGCTCCTCGAGACCTTGCGGAGCAGCGGCGAGGAGGCGGACAAGGTGACGGGACTGAATATCGTCGAGCGCAGCCTGTCTGGCCGAGTGACCCTCCTCGACGTAATCACCGACAAGGGCGAGGTCCGCTGGGCTGGCAACCACTTCCGCAAGTTGCTGGGCTGGAACCGGGTGCGAAGCACTCGCTTCGAGAGCAAGGTCAGTGGCAACGGGTTCCACCTCACTGGTCAAGGCTCAGGTCATGGCGTTGGTCTATGCCAGTGGGGCACTCGCAAGATGGCTGAAGACGGTTATGACTACCAGGACATCCTCGGCCACTATTACCCCGGCGCCGGTCTCACCCAGCTCTACTGACGGTCCAATCGCCTTCGCAGCAATCGGCCGCTGCACTTACGATCCCAGCCAGAACTGCCAGCCTGCCGTAGGGCGTGTACAGTAACTCCCTCAAACCGTCCTGAGAGGCTCTCATGTCATTTATCTCTCGCCTGCCCATCGCCCTGTTCCTCGTCTTCAGCATCGCAGTATTGCTGCCTACCGCGTGTGGTGAAGGAGGCGGCCCGGGAGGCGAGATCTGTGGCGATGGCATCGACAACGACTACGACGGAGTGATCGATGAAGGTGTCGACGAAGACGGTGATACCTACCGCACCTGCGACATCGCCGAGCTCATCGACTGCGATGACAGCAACGCCGCCGTCCACCCCGATGTCCCCGAGACCTGCGACGGCAACGACACCGACTGCAACGGCGTAGTCGACGACGTCGATATCGACCAGGACGGCTACATCTCGTCCGATTGCCTGGGACAAGACTGCAACGACAGCGACGAGGATGCCTATCCCGGCCGCCCCGAGTCCTGCGATTTCGTCGACAACAACTGCGACGGCCAGATCGATGAAGGCTTCGATGCCGACAACGACAACTGGACGTTCTGCCAGGGCGACTGCGACAACACCGACCCCTTCATCAACCCGGATGCCGAGGAGTTGTGCGATGGCATCGACAACGACTGCGACTGCTCCGGAGACAGCAACAACGACAACAACAACTGCGGCCCCGGAGACCTGGGCGTCGACGAAGACTTCGACCTCGACGGCGATGGCTTTGTGGATGCATCCAATGCGTTCTGCTTCACCGTGTACGGGCCCGGTGGCATAGGCGAGGCCGCCGGCGACTGCGACGACGACCCCGGCACCGGCCCGACCGTCCACCCCGGCGCCCACGAGGACAGTGGAGACAGCCTGGACAACGACTGTGACGGCTGCACCGACGAGTGTCAGGACGCCGACGGTGACGGCTGGGACACCTGTGCGGTGGGTGCTCCGGGCGATCCCACCTGCGCCCTGGAGAACCTCCCGGACGACGGCCAGCCTGCCGACTGCAATGACGAACCCGGCGATCTGTTCGCACCGTTCACCAACCCGGGCATGGAGTTCGAATACCCGATTCCCGAATTGGAAATCGTGATCACCCTCTATGACCAGTGCGACACCGTCGACAACAACTGCGACGGCTGCATCGACGAGGGTTTCCTACCTGACTGCAGTGGTCTGAAAGACCCCGAGAGCTTCGTGGCCAACGGTCCTGGCCCTTGCAGCAACCCGGTCCCCTAGACCGCAAACAAGCGTGTACGACCCCGAGACAATAGCCATCGTCGGCGCCGGCAACATGGGTGCCGGTGTCGCCCAGAAGATTGCCCAGGAAGGCTACCGGTGCCTGCTGGCTGACCTGAGCGTGGAGCAGGCGGAGCGAGGCCGTGAGCACATCGCCGCATCGCTGCAGCAGGCGGTCGAACGACGCATCCTATCCGAACCCGAGCGCCTGGCGACTTTGGACCGCATCACCCCAGTCGGCGGACTCGCCGGACTCGCGGAAGCTGACCTTGTCATCGAGGCGATCTTTGAAGACCTCGACACAAAGAAGCGGTTGTTCCAGGACCTCTCCGAGCACTGCCCCGCCCACTGTGTTCTGGCTACGAACACGTCCTCTTTCTACGTCCAGGAACTGGCCGACGTCACTACCAATCCCGAGCGCGTAGTGGGACTGCACTACTTCTATCACCCCGCCAAGAACCGTCTGCTCGAGGTCATCCCTGCGGCTGAGACGCTGCCGGAGGTGACCGCAGCGATGGTTCGCTTCGCCGAAGGCCACGGCAAGACAGCCTTGCTGGTCGCCGACCGGCCGGGCTTCGCCGTCAATCGTTTCTTCGTGCCCTGGCTGAACGAGGCCGTGCGCATGCTGGAAGAAGGGCTGGCAGACATCCCCACCATCGAGCGGGTCGCCAGGGAATGCTTCGGAATCGGCATGGGCCCGTTCGAACTCATGAACATCACCGGAATCCCCGTGGGACTACACGCTGCTTCGACCCTGGGCCGCGAACTCGGCCCCTTCTACGAGCCCTCGCCATTGCTCGCGCAGCAGGTCGAGAGTGGTGAGCACTGGGACCTTAGCGGTACGCCCGCAGCGGGCAAGGCCGAGGCTATTGGCGAGCGCCTGCTGGCCACCACCTTTGCGGTCGCAACTCAGATCCTCGACGAGCAGGTATGCAGCAAGGAAGACGTCGATCGTGGCGCACGGATTGGACTGCGCTGGGCCAAGGGCCCCTTCCAGTTGCTCAACGAAACCGGTCTGGAGGCAGCGAGCGGCATGGTGCAGAAGCTATGCGACCGACATCCCGACCTGCAGATGCCGGCCAGCCTGGCGGTGCAGCGGCGTTCGGGGAGTCCATTCCGCTTCCAACGGGTCGATTTGCGGATCGAAGAGCACATTGCCCACATCACGATCAACCGTCCCGAGGTACTCAACGCCCTGGACGAGGAGGTCGTGGGCCAGTTACGTGACCACCTCGAGGAGGCCCTGGCGACCCAGGGACTGCGAGCCATCATCCTCAGTGGTGCCGGGAAGGCCTTCGTCGCCGGAGCCGACATCGCCTTCTTCGTGCGCAACATCGAAGCCCACGACATCGAGCGGATCGTCTCGTTTACACGTGCAGGGCAGGAGCTACTTCGACGCATCGAGACGGCCCCGGTTCCGGTGCTGGCGCGGGTACACGGGATGGCTCTCGGCGGCGGCACCGAGTTGGCGCTGGCCTGCCACGGCATCGTCTGCTCGGACAAGGCCAGCTTCGCTCTCCCGGAGACGGGCATCGGCATCTACCCGGGCCTGGGTGGAACCCAACGCCTGCCGCGGATCGTTGGCCGGCCCCTGGCGAGGCGCCTGATCTTCACCGGCAAGCGCCTGTCTGCAGCCGATGCGGTTGACGCTGGCCTGGCTCTCGAAGCGGTACCGATTCAGTCCCTCGACGAGTGCCTGGGTCAGTGGCTGGAGCGGGGCATACCCGATCGTTACTGCGGCAACGGCGACTCAGGGGCTGCCGTGCGCGAGGCCTATGCCGACGAGACGGTAGCGGACCTGTTGGCAGGACAGCTGCCGCAGGGACTATCCAGCGCTGCCCGCGAGCTTCTCGAGCGGGACCTGCGGGCCATCGCAAGAAAGGCACCGCTGGCGCTGGCAACCGCGGCCCAGCTCATCAGCGAAGGCTCGGACCTCGACCTCGCCGCCGGCCTCGACCTGGAACTGGCGGGGCTGGCCAACATGTTCACAAGCAGCGACGCCCTGGTCGGCCTCAAGTCAGTGGGCGGCCGCGAGGCCCCCGCCTGGCGGGGCGCCTGACGGCCATCGAAGAGCCTGGAACTATGGACAGCTTTCTCGACGCACTGAAAGAGCGTGCCCTGCTCTCCGACGGTGCGATGGGCACCGAAATCTATCGGCGCGGGGTCTTCATCAACCGCTGCTACGACGCCCTGAATCTCAGCAAGCCGGAACTTATTCGCGGCATTCACGAGGACTACGTCGCCGCAGGGGCCGACATTCTGACCACCAACACCTACGGCGCCCACCGCCTGCGGCTGAAGAAGTACGGTCTCGAGGCACAACTGCCGGACATCAACGCGTCCGGAGTGCGCATCGCACGGCAGGCTGCCGGAGACTCTTGCTACGTCGCCGGCTCGATCGGCCCCCTGCCGATGCTGCTCAAGCCGTCCGGACCCATCTCCGGCGCCAGCGCGCGCGAGTCCTACCGGGAGCAGGTCGCGCTGATGCTCGAAGAAGGCGTCGACCTCGTCGTGCTGGAGACCTTCCGCCAACTCAGCATGCTGGAAGAAGCGGTCGAGGCAGTGCGCAGCGTCTCGGCAGACATCCCGCTGGTGGCGAGCTTCGCATTCAAGCCCCAACGCCACTACTTCGTCGGCGCAACCCCCGAAGAGGTCGCCTCGACCATCAGTACCTGGGACATCGACGTGCTCGGCGCCAACTGCGTCATCGGTCCCCAGGCGATGCTCGACGTGGTCGAGCGCCTGCAGGCCATCACCGGCAAGCCTCTGATGGCGATGCCCAACGCCGGCCAGGCGGAGATCGTCGAAGGACGCAGCCTCTACCTGGCTAGCCCCGAGTACATGGGCGAGTACACACGGCGGCTGTTCCAAGCGGGCGCCCAAGTGGTAGGCGGCTGCTGCGGCACAACCCCCGAGATGGTGCAGGAGATGCGGTCCTTCCTCAGCTCCGCCGAGCCCAAGGTGCCCAGGATCAAGGTGCGCACACCCGAGAAGGCGCACCAGAGGTCCTACCAGAGCCGCCCGACCCAGGAGCGCAGTCGCTGGGGTAGCCGGGTCGCCAGCGAGTTCGCGATCTCAGTGGAACTGGAGGCGCCCCGCGGCATGGACGCGAGCAAGAGCATCGACGGCGCGCGAATGCTCGCGGAACACGGGATCCAGGCAATCAACATTGCCGATGGCCCCCGCGCGATGGCTCGGATGTCGGCCCTGGCCCTGGGAATGCAGGTCAAAGACCAGGTCGACATCGACGTTATCGTCCACTACTGCTGCCGTGACCGGAACCTGCTCGGCATGCAGATGGACCTGCTCGGCGCGCATTCCCTGGGCATTCGCAACGTCCTGTGCGTCACGGGTGACCCTCCGAAGATGGGCAACTACCCCGATGCGACAGGCGTCTTCGACCTCGACTCGGTGGAACTGATCCGCGCGGTCCACAACCTCAACCACGGCATCGACTTCGGCGGCGACCCCCTCGAGCATGCCAGTGAGTTCGTGATCGGTTGCGGCTGCAATCCCGGCCACGAGCCCTTTGATCGCGAGGTCGATAAGTTCCGCCGCAAGCTCGAGGCAGGTGCCGAGTTCGTGTTCAGTCAGCCGCTTTACGAACCCCGACTACTGGACCGCTTCCTCGAGGCCATCCGGCCCTTCCCGCACATCCCCTTCCTGGTTGGCATCCTGCCGCTGGCCTCGGCCAAGAACGCAGAGTTCCTTCACAACGAGGTGCCGGGAATGCAGATCCCTGCGTCGATTCGTGCCCGAATGGAGAAAGCCGAGAGCCGAGAAGCGCAGCGTCTCGAGGGCATCCGCATCGCCGGCGAGGCCCTGCGCCACGCCCGCAGCTCCGACCAGGTGACCGGCGCCTACATCTTCCCGCCCTTTGGCCGCTACCAGGCAGTCCTCGACGTGCTCGAACAAAGCGAGCGGCGCAGCGAGATCTAGCTGGCAGCAAGCGTCTAGACCGCGCCGCGGGTCGCGAAGCGAAGCAGGATCCCCTCTTCTGCATGCGCCAGGCGGGCCACCGCCAGCCAGGTCGACAGCAGGTAGACCAGCACGCTGTACGCAGCCACCCCCGCAGCGACCAGGAAGGCTCCCGCAGCGCCGAGCATTGACGGGCCCAGCAGCAGCAGCAGCGCCGCCGGCAGGACCATCAGGAACAGTCCCTGCAGGCACAGCAGCCGCAACAGCAGCGTCAGACAGCCCGTAGGTTCCACTCCGCCTTCACTGGCGGCATGCGCTCCTCTGCTGCCACCTTCCGCGCCGCGGGCACCGACCCAGGCCGTCGGCAGGAACACCGAGACCACGTTCCCCACCCCGAGCAGCATGAGCAGTCCTACGCACGAGAGCACCATGTGGATCCCCCACCCGCCCTCCACCCCGTAGGCAAGGCCCCCAAGAGCAAGAAATACCGCATTGAAGACCACGAAGATCAGAGCCCAGGCGAGGTTCTTTCCGACCATGATCTGCCAACGTGACACCGGGCTCTGGGCAAGGAAATGCAGGGAGCGCCCCTCGACGGCGATGATGTTGAACAGCGGCGCCGACTGCGCCATCAGCAGCACCATGACCAGTCCCGGCATGGCCAACTGCGTCACCACGCCGTTCAGTCGCCCGAACAGCAGCGGAGGAGCGAGGAGCAGCGCCGACTGGCTGATCAGCATCACCCACTGGAAGGGGTCTCGCTGCACCATCTTGAACTCCTTGCCCATGGTCGCCCACACCGCCGGACTGACCAGGGACAGGGGCAGACGATCGGCGAGGTGGAGGCGCCCGCCGCGGGACACGTCGACCCGAGCGGGCGGCCGCCCGCCGCCATCACCGAAGCAGGCGCGTTCCTGCAACTCTGCACCCACCACCAGGGTCGCAAGTACAGCCAGCGACATTCCGACCGCGGCCACGGCGGGAGCCAGCGGCTGCATCGTCGCGGCAAAGTCGGTGAGGCCAATCAGCCAGTTGAATGGCAACAACCAGTAGAGGCCCGGCAGCCTCTCCAACTGGGCAACGAAAGCTGCCGGATCGGCGTTGTGCAACACCCAGTTGGCACCCAGCCACACGGCGAGACCCACTACCGAGAGCCCGGCGATGGACAGCTCGCGCAGCAGCCGCCGCCTCAGCAAGCGCCTGAGCAGCAACTGCAGCAACTGGTGCACGGCACCCAGGTACACCACGCCCAGCAACAGCCAGGGCAAAGCCGCAAGCGGCGGCATACCCAGCGCAACCAGCATGCCCAGGACGGCAAAGCTCTGGAGAAAGATCAGCGGACTCGCCAAGGACTGCGATACCTCTACCGCATGGATCAGCATTGGCGAGAGGGGGAACTGGTACAAGGCAGAAGCCATGCCCTCGCCACGGCCGACGCGGGCAAGCACCTCGAACAACAGCATGAAGTGTACGGCCAGGAACACAAAACCGACCGATATGGCGACGGCCAGGGGCGGCACCACTTCCGCCGAGGTCAAAACGAAGCTGTAGAGCATCAGCGCGGCCAACAGCATGAAGACAGGGGCGGCGTAACCCCACAGAGACGCGAGCCGCCCGCGCTGCCGCAAACCGCGATAATACAGGCGGATCCGCAATCCAAGAAGGGTGCACAGGGCCGAGGCGAATTCGAACAGGGACCGCATCGCGGGGACAGGCCTCAGGCCAACCAGTGCAGCAAGTCTGCGGCCCGAGCGGCGGTGCCCGGCTCTACCATGTCGACGAACACCTCACCCAGGGGCGTATCCGGGCCGGCCCCGGCCTGCGCACGGACCTGCTCCAACGAGCCCAGCGCGCGCAGCCTGCCTTCGTGAATGATGCCCACCGACGTGCACAGGGTTTCCGCTACCTCGAGCACGTGGGAAGTGAAGAAAATGGTCATGCCACCGGATACGGCGCTCTTGAGAACCTCGTAGATGGCCCGCGAAGTGACCGCGTCGATGCCATGAAACGGCTCGTCGAGAAACAACACGCGGGGCTTGTGCAGCAAGGCACAGGCCAATCCGATTTTCTTGCGCATACCCATGGAGTAGTCGACGATGGGCCGGTTCGCATCACGACCGTCCAGAGCCATCAACTGCAGAAGGTCCTCGCTGCGCTCCTCGACCGTCCGGCCCGCAACTCCATGCAGACGACCGGCGTACCAGAGCATCTCCCGGCCGGTCAACCGCTCGTAGAGCACCGGCTCCTCGGGCAGGACCCCAATCTTCGCCTTGACCTTGAGCGGCTCGGCGAGGACGTCATAACCGGCCACACGGACCTCGCCGGCGCTCGGCCGAAGCAGCCCGCAGAGAATGCGAATGGTGGTGGTCTTGCCGGCACCGTTGGGCCCGAGAAAGCCGAAAAACTCACCCTGCGGGACCTCGAGTTCGAGGTGGTCTACCACCCGCGCGCTGCCGAAGTCCTTGACCAGCCCGCGCACCTGCACGGCGGGATGGTGCGACGACATCGACAAGGTGGACTCCCCCCGGCTCGGGACTCGTTCAGGAGGCGGCGTGCTTGACCTGCAATCGGCCTGTTTCAGGCTCCAGCAGGTGGCCCATTCGCTCCGCCTTGGCATGCAGATACGACGCGCTGTGCGGGTTGGCGTCGACCAGCACCGGCAGACGACCGGCGATCTCCACCCCAAGATCGGACAGGGCGCGCATCTTGCGCGGATTGTTGGTCAGAAGCTGGATGCTGTGGACGCCCAACTCCTCGAGGATCTTCGCAGCAGCGTCATAGTGGCGTTGATCGTCGGGCAGACCGAGCATTCGATTCGCGTCGACAGTATCGTGCCCCTCCTCTTGGAGCGCATAGGCCGCGATCTTGTTGGCGAGGCCGATGCCGCGACCCTCCTGGCGCAGGTAGATGACAATCCCCCGTCCACGGCGGCGAATCATATCCAGGGCGAAATGGAGCTGTTCACGGCAGTCGCACTTCAGGGAGCCCAGGACCTCGGCCGTGAAACACTCGTCGTGGACCCGCACCGGGACGTCACGTAGACCACGAACGTCTCCACACAGGATCGCGACCGGCTCACTGCCGTCGTCGAGGTCGCGGTACGCGCGAACGCGGAACTCACCCCTCTCGGTAGGAAGCAATGTCTCGGAGACGAACTGCACTCCTGCATACGTCTCACTGTCGGGCGGGGCCATCGGCTCACCTTCCATCCTGGAGGACCTCTCTCTACCGCACATTGTGCAGTGGAGGGATGACAAGTTCCTCCGACAGTCGTATTTGAACTCATGCAACCGCAGACTTCTGTGGCTGCCCAGTGATAGATAGAGGCGACAGGGGTGTTCGTCAAGCAGAACGCCCCGCAGTTCGTCGATTCTATGAGCGAAGGCGGGGACGATGCTCGGTACGGGATCACAGCAGGAGTTCTTCACAAAGGCCGAGAAGATGCGTCCTGGCCGGGGCCTTCGGGTTCCGGTGGTACGCACCCTGCCTGGCGACATCATCACCCCCGTAGCTGCTTACCTGCGCCTGCGGGGTCACTCCAGTCACTCCTTTCTATTCGAGAGCACCGAAGGTGGTGAGCGGCTGGCCCGCTACTCGTTCGCCGGCGGCCGTCCGGCGCTGCTGCTGCGCTCCTGGGGGACGAGGCTCCAACTGGAACACTTCGGCGACGGAGATCGAAGGTTGGAGGAGCGCGAGGGTGATCCCCGGCAGTTGCTGCGCGAACTGGTAGATCGTGCGCCACTCGCTGAGTCCCAGGACCTACCCCGCTTTCTCGGCGGCGCCGTCGGCTTCTTCGGCTATGACTCCGTGCGCCTGCAGGAACTCGTACCGAACAGCAACCCGGATCCACTCAGCACCCCCGACATCAATCTCGCCTTCCACGATGAACTGCTCGCCTTTGATCACCTTCGCGCCCTGCTGCACCTGGTGCGCGTAGTCGAACTGCCGGCCGACAGCGACAAAGACGAGTGGGCGGCCGGTTATGCCGATGCTGTGACCCGCCTCGACCAGTTGCAGGAGCTACTCGCCGCGCCCTTGGAAGAAGTGCCCCGCGGAGAGCAGGCGGAGCCGCCACAGTTCCAATCCAACTTCAACCAGGACGAGTTCACCGCCGCCGTGGTCACCGCCAAGGAGCACATCTGTGCCGGCGACATCTTCCAGGTGGTTCTGTCGCGCCGCCTGTCGGCCCCGGTATCGACGGATCCGTTCGCGATCTATCGCGCCCTGCGGGTCCTGAATCCCAGCCCCTACTTGTTCTACCTGGAGCTCGGCGAGCACACACTGGTCGGCGCCTCCCCCGAGATGCTGGTTCGCGTTGAGGGCGAGGTGGTCGAGACCATGCCCATCGCCGGCACCAGGCCACGAGGGGAGACTGCTGAAGAGGATGAGCGACTGCAGCAGGAGTTGCTCGCAGATCCCAAGGAGCGGGCCGAGCACGAAATGCTGGTCGACCTTGGCCGCAACGATCTCGGCCGGGTCGCCCGCTTCGGCAGCGTCGAGCTGGTCAAGCATGCCGAGGTACAGCGCTTCAGCCACGTGATGCACATAGTCAGCCAGGTGCGTGCCCGTCTCGCGCCGGACAGGGACGCGCTGGACGCCCTGTATGCCTGCTTCCCAGCGGGCACGGTATCTGGCGCACCGAAGGTCCGGGCGATGCAGATCATCGACGCACTGGAACCGACGGCGCGCGGCGTCTATGCCGGCGCTGTCGGCTACCTGGACTACCGCGGTGACCTGGACACCTGCATCGCCATTCGCACCGTTGTCATCTGCAACGGTGAGGCTCATGTCCAGGCGGGCGCAGGCATCGTGTATGACTCGATACCCGAACACGAGTTTGTCGAAACCAGCAACAAGGCACGAGCGCTGCTCGAGGCAATTCGCTGGGCCGAGTGCGGTGCGCTGCACCTGCCAACCGCAGGCCCCGCATCCGACCAGGGAGAAGCCCGATGACGCTGCTGCTGGTCGACAACTTCGATAGCTTCACCTTCAACCTCTACCAGATGATGGGGGCCATTTATCCGCGCATCGAGGTGGTACGTAACAACGACACGACGGTCGCGGAAGTTCATTCGGCGGGCTTCGCCGGAATCATCCTCTCGCCAGGACCCGGAACACCGGACGAGAGCGGAGTCTGCCTGGATATCATCCGCGAACTGAGCGGCTCGGTCCCGCTGCTCGGAGTCTGTCTCGGCCACCAGGCCATCTGCCAGGTCGAAGGAGCCAGGATCGTGCGCGCCGCTCTCCCCGTGCACGGCAAGCCGAGCGAGGTCCACCACGACGGCAAAGGCCTGTTTGCGGGCCTGCCGACGCCGTTTGTCGCAGGACGCTACCACTCGCTGATCGTCGAGCCCGGCACACTTCCGGACAGCCTGCAGGTAAGCGCAAGTTCACAGGAAGGCGAGATCATGGCTGTCCGACACCAGCATCAGCCAACCTATGGAGTACAGTTCCACCCAGAGTCCATACTGACCCCTCGCGGCGACCTGCTGCTTCGCAACTTCCTGTCTCTGCTGCCGGAGGACTGATGCCCCTGCGTGATCTTCTCGACCGGGTGCTGGACGGCGACGACCTCAGCCAGCGCGAAGCACACTCGGCCATGGACACGATCATGGAAGGCCGGTGCGAGCCCGCACAGGTAGCGGCCCTGCTCGCTGCGCTACGCGCCAAGGGGGAGAGCGGCGAGGAGCTGGCAGGCATGGCCAGTTCGATGCGAACGCACGCCCTGCGGGTCGAGGCTCCCGAGGGCCCTCTCATCGATACCTGCGGAACCGGCGGCGATGGCGCCCAGACAATCAACATCTCGACGGCAGCGGCGCTGGTGGCAGCGGCCGGCGGTGCCGTCGTCGCCAAGCACGGCAATCGCTCGATCTCGAGCAGGTGCGGCTCGGCAGACGTGCTGGAAGCCCTCGGCGTGCGGGTCGACCTGGAGGTCGCGCAGGTCGAGCAGTGCCTGCGCACCTGCGGGATCGGCTTCCTGTTCGCCCCCAGCCACCACCCCGCCATGCGCAACGTAATGCCCGTTCGCCGAGCGATGCGAGTGCGCACCGCATTCAACCTGCTCGGACCGATGACCAACCCGGCGGGAGCACGCCGCCAGGTAATTGGCGTGTTTGCTCCCCGCTATGCAGAAGTCGTCGCGAAAGCGCTGGCCGGATTGGGTAGCGAACATGTCCTGGTGGTCTGTGGCGAGGACGGCTGCGGCGGTGTCCTGGATGAGCTCTCTACCTGCGGGCCGACGCTGGCCTGGGAGCTGCGCAACGGCAGCCTGCAGCGCCACGACCTGAGCCCGGACCAGTTCGGGCTCAGCACGGCGCCAGTCTCTGCACTCAAGGGGGGCGATGCCAACCAGAATGCCGCCGCCCTCGAGTCGATCCTCGCCGGCGAGCCTGGGCCTCGTGCCGATGCCGTGGCCGCCAATGCTGGGGCCGCACTGTACGTCGCAGGCCTGGCGGACACGCTGCGGGACGGGGTCGAACAGGCGCGCATCCTGCTCGTGAAGGGTGCTGCCATGGCTACCCTTGACGCACTGCGCGAGGCCACATCGTGATGGTCGCGGACGGGATCCTGGACAAGATCGCCCGGCGCAAGCGCTGGGAGCGAGAGATTCTCCGCGACGCGCTCAGGGGCAACCTCAGGGTCGACCCCGACAGCAACTGGCTGCCCTCCGCGGAACTGCGCGAGCGGGCGGTGCGATTCCTTCGTCAAGGAGGCACGGAGGGGCATCGGCGGCCCTTCGCAGAGCGGCTCCAGGATCCGGAACGCCTGCAGGTAATAGCCGAAGTGAAGAGGCGTTCGCCCTCGGCCGGACTACTGGCCGACTGGCAGATGCCCGAGCCGCTCGCCCAGGCCTACGGCAAAGGAGGCGCTGCGGCTCTGTCAGTGCTCACCGACGCCCACTTCTTCGACGGCCGGCCGGCCTTCCTGCCACGCTGCCGGCTCGTGTTCGAAGGACCCGTCCTGCGCAAGGACTTCATCGACGACGAAGCAGACCTCGCCATCTCAGCAGCCATGCAGGCAGATGCCGTTCTTCTGATCGTCTCCCTGCTCGGCACTCGCACCCCAGAAATGGTCCGACTGGCGAGGTGCTACGACCTGGAGGTGCTGGTCGAGGTCCACGACGAGCGAGAGTTGGACATTGCCATGGCCTCTGCGGCAGCGACCATCGGCATCAACAACCGCAACCTGGACAACTTCCGAGTCGATCTGAGCCGCACCGAGGAGTTGGCCGCGCGCATCCCCTCGCCCGTAACGGTAGTCTCAGAGTCAGGGATCCGCTCTCCTGGCGACGCTCTGCGCATGCGCAAGGCAGGAGCCGATGCCCTGCTGGTGGGCCAATCACTGGCGGAACAGCAAGGAGCAGGTCTTGCGGAGTTGCGCTGCGAGGCAGCGCGGGGACACAGGCCATGAGCGATCGGGACGATGCCGCGGAGTCGGGGATGAGTAGCAAAAACAGACGCAAGGTACAGGTCAAGGTCTGTGGCTTCACGAATCCCGAGCAGCTACGCACAGCGGCGGGCCTGGGAATCGACATGGCCGGAATCCTGCTCTGGGAAGGCAGCGAACGAGCTGTCGACGACGAACAGGCTGCCCTCCTGGCCGCTGTGGCGCGAGACTGCGGCGTGGAGCTCGTTGGCGTGTTCGTCGACGAACTGCCGGATCGAGTGGAGCGCTCCTGCGTGGACCTGCAGCTCTCCATCGCCCAACTTCATGGCGACGAGAGCGCCGAGCAGGTCCGTGACCTGGCAGGACGGGGCCTGCGCGTCTGGAAGACCCTGCAGATGTCACCTGGATTTCGCTCGGACTCCGCACGCGAGTACTGGCAGGCTGGCGCCGAAGCGGTCCTCCTGGACGCCTGGCATCCGCACCTGCGCGGCGGCACCGGCCAGAAGGTGGACTGGCAGGTAGCGGCTCGTCTCTGCACGCAGGGCAGACTGGTGCTCTCTGGTGGCCTTTCCGGTGACAACGCGGAACCGGCAGTGCGGATGGTTCGTCCCTGGGCAGTCGACGCCTCTTCGTCCCTCGAACATAGCCCCGGAGACAAGGACCTCGAAGCCATCGCCGCCTTCGTCCGGGCTGCCCACCGGGGCCTGCAGTGAGAGCAGCAACGAAGTGACCCACTGGAGCGAGCAGTGACCGGTCCCTTCGAACCCGAGGGGCGCTTCGGTCCCTACGGTGGCGCCTACGTCCCCGAAACCCTGGTCGGCCCTCTGGCAGAACTCGGCGCTGCCTGGCAGGAGCGCTGGACCGACAGCCGGTTCCGCGACCGACTCGACGACCTGCTGGCACGGTGGGCTGGGCGACCTACCGCGCTTACTCATGCCGACCGCCTCAGTGAGGCCCTCGCAGGCCCCGAGATCTGGCTCAAGCGCGAAGACCTCAACCACACCGGCGCCCACAAGCTCAACAACGCCCTGGGTCAGGCCTTGCTGGCAAAGTCGATGGGCAAAAGCCGCATCATCGCCGAAACCGGCGCCGGACAGCACGGCGTCGCAACCGCGACCGCCTGCGCCAAGCTCGGCCTGGACTGCATCGTCTACATGGGCTCTGTGGACGCGCAGCGACAATCACTGAACGTCTACCGGATGCAGCTCCTCGGCGCCGAGGTACGCACTGTCGAATCGGGTTCACGCACCCTCAAAGACGCCATCAACGAGGCACTCAGAGACTGGGTCACCAACATAGACAGCACCTACTACCTACTCGGTTCGGCGCTGGGACCGCACCCCTACCCGACGATCGTCCGCGAGCTGCAGTCGGTCATCGGCAGCGAGGCGCGCAGACAGTTCCAGGAGAGCGCAGGCGCCCTACCCGATGTGTTGGTGGCCTGCGTCGGCGGCGGTTCCAACGCCATCGGACTGTTCCACGCCTTCCGCGACGACCCCTGCCGAATGGTCGGCGTCGAAGCTGGCGGCGAGGGGGTAACCACGGGCCTGCACGCCGCGCGCTTCGCCTCCGGGCGACCGGGCGTGTTGCATGGAACCAGGACCTGGCTGCTGCAAGACGAGTGGGGCCAGGTGCTCGATACCCACTCAGTGTCAGCGGGCCTCGACTACCCCGCCGTCGGACCCGAGCATTGCTGGCTACGGGACCTGGGACGAGTGGAGTTCAGCCATGCCGACGACAGCGAGGCACTTGCCGCCTTCCACCGCTGCAGCGAGCTCGAGGGCATCATCCCAGCCCTGGAGAGCAGCCACGCACTGGCCTGGGTACTGCGTGAGGGCGGGGCGCTGGGCAGCGGCACCCGGGTCCTGGTCAACCTGAGCGGTCGGGGTGACAAGGACGTACGCCAGGTCGCGGCGGTCGAGGGAGCCACGTTGTGAGTCGCGCCAGGCAGGGTCGCATCGCCGAGCGTTTCGAGCAGCTGCGGCAGGCTGGCCGCAAGGCGTTCGTACCCTACCTGACGGTGGGAGACCCGAGCTTGGAGACAAGCTTCGAGTTGGCACTGATGCTTGAGGACAGCGGCGCCGACATCCTCGAACTCGGCCTGCCCTTCAGCGACCCCATCGCCGACGGCCCGACCAACCAACGAGCTGCGCAGCGTGCACTGGACCGCGGCGTGCGCACCCCCGACCTGTTGCAGCTGGTGCAGAGGCTGCGCGAGCGGGGCTTCAGCTTGCCCATCGTGCTGTTCACCTACGCCAACCCGTTGCTGCAGTTGGCCGAGCACGGGCCACTGGGCGACGCCCTGCAAGGAATCGATGGAGTCCTCGTCACCGACCTGCCGCCAGAAGAGGCCGGCGAACACATCCAGCAGTGTCGCGACGCCGGGATCGACACGATCTTCCTGGCAGCACCGACCACCCCGGCCACGCGGCTGCCGCGGATTGCCGCGGCGACGACCGGCTTCCTGTACTACGTCAGCAGCAAGGGAGTGACCGGCAGTCGCAGTGCGCTGCCCGAATCCCTCGAAGCCCGGGTCGCGGAGCTGCGAGCCTCGTGTAGCACGCCCATCTGCGTCGGCTTCGGAGTTTCCTCTCGCGACCTGGCGGCCCGGGTCTGCGCCATCGCGGACGGCTACGTCATCGGCTCCGCCCTGGCAACGGTCATCGAAGCCGCGGCGGCGGCAGGTGAAGACCCTATCGAAGCCGCCCGGCGCTTCGTCACCGAAGTCGATCCTCGCAGCGACTGAGTGCGCGCGTTTCGCTTGCCGACACACGACTAGAGGGGCAAGATATCTGTCTGTCTCTTTGCGCGGGGTTCAGAGAGAGGGGCCCCGCTCCGCCGTGCTCTGTCTCAACCGGAACCCGCCATGACCCGATCAGCAATCACTCTTCGACATCTCGTGACCGTGCTCGGCGTAGTACTCGTCGCCACTGCACTGGCGCTGCCGGCCCTGGCGGCCCCCACCAAGATCAGCCAGCAGGGC
>CAZBDA010000068.1:0-27612 GCA_964490445.1 uncultured Rickettsiales bacterium
TGCGCTGGTCTGCCCCGAACAGATCCCCCCGGGCGGCGGCTCGCAGAATGCCGCGGACATCGGTTTCAGCGTATTTCTCGGCGAGAGCGTGTCCGCCACTGCGCCGGGGACCCTTGGCTTCCAGGATCGGGACTTTTCCGTCCAGATGTTGTTCGCACAGTCACCTCGGGGCCTGGCTGACGCCGCCCTGGGAAATGTCGACGGATCGCCCGGTGGCGAGTTTTCGGTGGTCACGGTGCAGGCAGAGAGTATCCAGGGGCAGGTGGTCCAGGGTCACCCTGAACCCTGGACGGACGTGACCCTGGTCGATCCCTATCCGCCTTTCCGTTACGACACGAACGAGGAGAACCCCGCGGCTGTGCAGCTTGTGGCCGTAGGTTCGGTGGTCAGCAGTGGCCCTGCGGTGTGGCTGCGCATCGGCGAGGAAGAGGACTCCCGGATTGGGCTGCTCCGCGACCTTGATCCGAGCCAGTGGGCCCAGCAGAGCAATCCACCGTTCCTGGCGACCTTCGCACCGCCTCAGGGAGTCGAGCCGAGCAGCGCGGAGCGTCTTGCCATCGGCGGTCGCGGCGACTTTGACGGCGACGGCCGCGACGATCTGCTCATTATCGCGGGCTACGACGACAACACCGCTTGTGACGAGGACGAGTGCAGCGGCGCCTGGCTGGTGCTGTGCGGCGACCTCGACAATGACGGCGTCTCGGCCTGTGCTGGCGACTGTGATGACCGCGATGTCTCCGTCTCGCCGGTGCTCACGGAGCAGTGCGACGAGCTGGATCACGATTGCGATGGTGTCGATGGCCAGTTGGACGCAGACGAAGATGGCTTCGCCTCGTGTGCAGGTGACTGTGATGACACCGATCCGGAACGTTTTCCGGGCGCCGACGAGGCCTGCGGCGACGGGGTGGACCGTGACTGCGACGGCCTCGCCCCGGATGACGACCAGGATGGCGACGAGAGCCCCAACTGCGAGGATTGCCAGCCCTGGATGGCGACGGTGAATCCCGAAGCCGAGGAGATCTGTGATGGCCTCGACACGGACTGCAACGGCTCTCTTCCTGGCGACGAGCTCGACATCGATGAGGATGGCTTCCGGCTGTGCGAGGCCGGCGCTGGCAGCCCGGACTGCGACGACCTGGACCCGAACAGCAGACCGCTGCGGTTCGAGGATTGCACCAACGGACTCGACGATGACTGCGACGGCGTCGTAGATGAGGACGAAGACCAGGATGGTGACAACGTGCGCACGTGTGAGGGCGACTGCCTGGACAGCGACCCGACCGTATTCCCTGGCGCGGAGGAACTCTGCGATGGGCTCGACAACAACTGCAACGGAACAGTCGACGACGCTCGCGACCTCGACGGGGACGGCTACTCCGCCTGCCAGGGGGACTGCGAGGACGGCAACCCGGATGTCCGGCCCGGGGCGGCGGGGGTTTGTTCCGCCGACCTCGACAGCAACTGCGATGGACTGTCGGATTTCCAGGACAACGATGGCGACGGATTCACTGCCTGTGGTGGTGATTGCAACGATGTCGATCCGGGCATCAGCCCGAGGGCTACGGACTGGTGCGACCGACTCGACAACAATTGCGACGGCACGGTCGACGAGTTCTTCGACCAGGATCAGGACGGCTGGGCTACCTGTCTGGGCGATTGCGACGACACAGATGCCCTGCGTCGGCCCCAGCCGCTAGAGCCCGACTGCGAGGACGACATCGACGGCGATTGTGACGGCCGTTCGGATGGAGGGGATAGCGACTGTCCGTCGGTGGAACCGCTACCGGAGCCCCTACCGCGCCCCTACGGCTTCGCCTGCGCTGATTGCCAGGGAAACGTGGCTGCAGGTGCCAGCGGTAGTATTCCTGTCCTGCTGCTGGTGTTGCTGCTCGCGGTGCGCCGTCGCCGGCTAAGTCGGCGCTGCCGTGGTTCCGGGCTGCTCGCCCTGACTGTCCTGTTGTTGGTGCCGAGCCTCGCGATTGATGTCGAGGCAGCGCGCAAGGAGCGCGCGCTGGTGGTCTACATGTCGCCACATCCGGACATTCGTCACATGGTGGAGGCGCGGGAAGCACTGCCGCGGATCGACGCCGTGGACGTGCTGCACAGTTCCGAGTTGTTCGATGCGGTGACCGAGGACCTCGTGGTGGTCGGTGCCAGGACGACCGTGGACTGCCCAGAGGATGGTAGCTCGCCAGCATTGCAGGCCACGGTTGACCAGGCCCTGGAGCAGATCATCAACCTGGACAACATCGCCGCTCTGCGTTTGCTCGATGATGCGCTGGCCAGGCTTGCCTGCCTCGATGGGCCTCTGCCTCCGCGTGTGTTGCCGACGCTGCTCTACTACCGTGGCGTGGTAGACCACAATCTCGGGCAGCCCGAAAAGGCGGACCAGAGCTTTAAGAAGCTGCTCGGCCTGGCGCCGGACTACGAGGGTGATCCCAACTTTCCGCCCATGGTCAATGCCAGGTTGGAACGGGCTCGCGAAGAGTTGGGGGCCCAGGAACGTTGCCAGTTGCTGCTGTTCTCCGAGGAACGAGACGGGCTGCGACTGGATGGCCGCCGCATCGACCCGGACGAGAGTGGCGAGGCCATTGAGTTGTGGCCGGGTCTGCACATCGCCCAGCTGCGTCGCAAGGGCGGTCTGGACACGGTCGTGCTCGAACTCGAGCCCGGCGCGACGGCCGTGGTGCTGCCCACCCTCAACCAGGTCGACGCCCTGCGGCAGGCAGCTCGAAATCCGGCTGCCAGGGCCTACGCCGTCGAGGTGCTGGGGATGGCTGCTGCCGAGGTAGATGTCGAGCTGGTGGTGGTCCTTGACCTCTACGAAGGGCAGCACAGCTTCGAGTACCGACCCAATGGCGCCAGCTTCTCCTTCGACAGTGGCTCTGAGGCTGGCAGGAGCTCGTCCTCCCAGGCCAGGAGCCGTCGCCGGGGCACTGCTACTGGCCAGTCTTCAGGCACCGTGGACAGGTCGCCATCGAGCTCCGGAACGATGTCGTCTCGTCGGCTGGGCGGCGCCAGGACCGTAGACGACGACCGGCTGCGCCTGCGGCTGTCCGGCGGCTATCTCTACGTGCATCCGTTCAGCTATGCCCACGTGCCCCTGGATGTCACCGTGCGTCTGTGGAAGGGGCTGTGCCTGGATCTTGGCGGCGAGTGGTCGGGGAGCGGCGGCGAGACGGGTCTGATCGGCCTGCCGGGGGGGTCTGTTGGGCTGTCCTACCGACTGTCGGTTGCCGATGCATTCCAGCTACGATTCGGGGCCCTCGGTCGCATCTCGGCGGACCGGCAAGAGGGTGCCGAGACCCGGCCGCTCGGAGGCTGGGCAGTGCGGGTAGGGGGAGATATCCTGCCGCCCACGGATCGGCTGCTGTTTGGCTTCGACGTGCAGGGGGGGATGCTCGGTCGGCCTTTCTACCTGAGCGCGAGCTTCGGCGTTGGCCTGCGCCTCTGATGCTATGCCCTGAGGTGGTTGCCGTTGGCTGTCCCTCTACGGACGTCCTGCGTAGCGAAGCTGGCGCTCGCCAGGCGGTGGGCGGTGCTGCATACATCACCGCGCTGGCTGCTCGGCTCGCTGGCGCCAGGGTGGGCCTGGTGGCGCGAGTTCCCGCCCAGTTGCCCGTTGCGGTGGCCCGATCTTTCGGCCCCGGTGGTCTCGATCGTCTCGGCCTGACGGTCGCGCCCGGCGAACTGCCGTCCTTCCAGATCGCCTACGACAGTGAGCACAATGCCAACTACGGCGAGTTTACCGCCGGGATCGAAGCGGACCTGTGTGCGCAGGACTTCCCAGACAGTTGGTTGGACGGAGTGCGCATCGTTCACCTGGCCTCCATCGCCGGAGAGGCCCAGTTGCAGTTGCAGTTCCTCGACGAGCTGCGCGAGCGCGGCTATCGGGGCCTGATCAGCACGGGAACCTACCTGCGCATGGTCGATAGGGATCCCGAGAGGGTAGGGGAGTTGCTGCTGCGCTCGGACTTCTTTTTTTGCAACCGCGGTGAGGCCGACAGGCTTGTGCCGGACGGCCCGCCGCGCAACTGGGACGGTGTGCTCTGCGTCACCTGTGGTGCCGAGGGGGTGCAACTTTGGAGCCACGGAGAACAGCGTAGCTACCCGGCTCCTCGTCGCGAGGTGGTCGATGCGACCGGTGCCGGAGACGCGTTTTGCGGTGCCTTCCTGGGAGCCGTTGTGCGCGGGGTCGACCCGCTGCCGGCGGGCCTCGCGATTGCCGCCGAGGCACTCTCGGGTCCCGGAGCCGAGCCGCTGCTCGAGCACGTGGTGCGCGGGATGACGCCCCGTGCCGAGGTGGACGAGCAATGCGTCTCGCTGCTGGCGACGGAGCTACAGTCGGTGGCCCAGGCTGCTGCCCTGGATTTTTGTGGTTTTCCGTTCCCCGAAGCCGGTGACCCCCTCGCACTCGAAAATCTTGCCGCCGCGACTCTGCACCAGTACGGCTTCTGGAATGACGACGGTGGCGGGTGGAGCGAACCCATGTACGCGGCTGCGGACGGTCGGCGCTTCAAGGGCTCCGATTACATCTGGCAGGCATTTACCCGGGCCGCTGCCCGGGATCCGACCGTCTTCGATCCGCAGCGAATGGCCAATGAGCCCGGCCTGTTTGCGGCGATGTGTCGAGACGACGACGGCCACTGCCCGGTGCCTTATCTCGAGTCCCACATTGAGTTGCATCGCCGCTACGGCGCCGTCCTCGCCGAACGGTATCCGTCCGGCTTCGTCGAGGTCCTCGCGCAGGTTCGGGACCAGCCACGGCCTGCCCAGGCATTGCTATCTGCCCTCGCCGAGTTGCCTGGCTATGCCGAGGACCCATTGGCAAAGAAGGCCAACCTCTTGGTGGTTATGTTGGCTGCTCGGCCCGAGGGTTTTTTCGAGTTGCGCGATCCCGACAGCATCCGCCCCATCGTCGACTACCACCTCATGCGGGGCTGCCTGCGAACCGGCTGTGTGCGGATTCTCGATCCTGATCTGCGCCGTCGCCTGGAAGGCCGCCGGTGGGTTGATGCCGAGGAGGAAGGCGAGATCCGCAACGCTGCATTTTCTGCGATCGAGGAGCTTGTACGCCTTTCGGGCTGTTCGGTGGCCCAGGTGGATGGGTTCTTCTTCGCCAATGGACGGGGGCGTTGTCTCGAAGACCGCGAACCGCTCTGTGAAGAGTGTCCGGTGCGAGAGTCCTGTGCGCAGGACACGCACCTGTTTCAGCCGATCTTCCGCACGACGTTCTACTGAAGCTGCGGGCCGGCCCTGCCTTGCTTGCTGGGGAGCAGGTCCTGGGGAAGCGGGGGCTACTAGGCCGGCGCGCTGCCGTCGTCGTTTTCGGCCAGTGCGATCACGAGACGTCTCTCGATGGAGCCACGCAGGCGGTCTTCATCGATGCCTGCTGCCCGCGCCAGCATGCCGAGCTTGATGGTCAATTCGACGGTGTCCTCGCTGATGACCGCGCTACCGCTGACTCCGATGCCGCTGACCTCAGCGCGGGAGCCCTTCCATACGAGCTTTGCGCCATACTTGCCCATCTGCTCTTCGAAGGCCGCAAGCCTCCCCCGAGCCTCTTCGACGGACAGGTTATGCTCCTGGCGAATATTGATGGTGCCCATGGCAAGCAATGATAGCAGCGAACGCCCCCTCGCACTCGTGACCGGGGGCACGGGCTTTGTCGGCCACCAACTTGTGCCCTTGCTGGTCCGTTCTGGTTGGCGGGTGCGGTTGCTTGCGCGCCGGGCCGAACGCGCTGAAGATCTCGAGTCGCCTGCAGTGGAGGTGGTCCTCGGCGACCTGGGCGCGGGCGCCGAGCAATTTCAGGGCTGGCTGGCTGGAGTCGAGGCAGTCTTCCACCTGGCCGCCGTGTATCGCTTCGGCGTCGTGAACACCGGGCCAATGGAAGAGGCCAACGTGGAGGGCACCCGTCGACTTCTTGCCGCTGCCCGGTCCACTGGTATCAAGCGGTTGGTGCATTGCTCGACGGTCGGTTGTTACGGTGACAGCGGCTCGGAAGTGCGCGATGAGAGCCACTACGATCC
The DNA here is from genome assembly GCA_964490445.1 of uncultured Rickettsiales bacterium. Taxonomy (GTDB): domain Bacteria; phylum Myxococcota_A; class UBA796; order UBA9615; family UBA9615; genus UBA6601. Next base: position 6,033 of record CAZBDA010000068.1, read on the forward strand.
CGACTCGGTTGCGGCACTGCCTTACACCCGCACCAAGAGGCTTGCCCACGAACTGGTTCTGCAGGCTGCCGCTGACGGCCTGGATGCAGTGGTCGTCTCGCCGACCGGAATTTTCGGGCCGGGGGACCGATCGATCATCGGGCGCTTCGTGGATTTCGCGGTAAGGGGCTGGCTGAAGGTCGGTTTCTACCGGGACAGTCGCATGGGCTTTGTGCACGTGGAAGACGTGGCTACCGGCCTGTTGGCTGCCTACGAGCGGGGCCAACGCGGTCGCGACTACATCCTGGTTGGCCGGACCGCGTCCCTGGGTGAAGTGCTGGCTGAAGTCGCGGAACTGGCAGGTCATAGCGCTCCATGGTGGTGGCTGCCTCCCTGGATGGTGCGTTTGAGTCTGCCGTTCAGTCCGCTGGTCGCGCTGGTGGTCGGGCAGGGACCCTGGGTGCTGCGTGATTCCGTCGCCATGCTCGACGGCGTCAACCTGGACTACGACGGGCTGCGCGCCCGCCGGGAACTGGGTTGGCAGCCCGTTGCCTTTGAGCAACGAATGAGCGAGACGCTTGCAGCTGTGAGGGGTTGAGCGCCGCCTCCCTGACCTCGCTGGATATTGCTGGCACAGGTCCTGCAACACCTGTTCTGCATCGGGCCCCCAGCGCCCGGGAGCGGAGCAGCAGATGGCACGAAGTCGGCTTCAGATTCTGACCCTCGCAACCACCTTCCTGGCGGTGGGCATAGGGCTTGCCCCGGTGCCGGCAACGGCGGCCCAGAACTACAGCACTGCGAGCTTCTCGGGTAGTTCGGTCGAGGCTGCCTGGCAGGACTATCTTGCTGGCCTCGGTGGCACTCTCAAGGAGGTTCGGGCTGAGCAGAACCGGTCGGTAGCCGATGCTGTCGATATCCCGACGGTTCTGACCGCCAGTGTCAATCCGCTGGCGCGCCTCGGTGGGCTGGGGATGCTGCTTGCCCTTCTTCTTGTAGGGCTCTTGCTGCATCCAGAGACAGCCAGTCAGCTGCGGAGACGGGTAGGGAAAGCGATTGGTGGCCTCTTCCCGACCGCGCAACTCAAGTTGGAGACCATCCATCGGATCAACGGCCGGCAGCGCATGATGAGCGTCGAAGTGGAGGGCGCCCGGATGCTGGTCGGGGTCAGCCGTGGCCGCGTCGATCTGCTGCATGTCTGGGACGGCGCCGAGAATTGTGCTGCCGCCGCTGAGCTGTTGGGCGAGCCGTGTGCTCCCGCGCCGCGGGCTGAAACCATCGAGCTTCCCATTGTCGAGCCTCCGGTGGATCTCCCGGTGTGGTGCAGTGATGGCGTTCCCAGCCCCGAAGGCAGCGACCCCGGCACTCTCTCCATCCTGGATGAGGTTGACCCCGGGGCTGTGCTGTTCGCAAGCAAGGAAGCCTCCGCTGTAGTCGAGACTGTCCTCGAGGATAGTGACCTTTGCGTTGACTCGGTGACCCCCGGTTGGGCTTCCCTCAGCGAGGTGCCGACCCTCGAACTCGATGAAGAGCCGGCTGACAGCAGCTCTGCGCGAGCAGAGGACAGCAGCCTCGACCGCACCCTGGCCCGGGTCGAAGCCGTCGGCCAGGAGATTGACGAGATCCTCACCGCCCGAACTCGGGCCCTTTGCCCCGCGCCTGGTAAGCGAGGCTTCCGTCGCTCTGCTTCTGCCGGCAAGGCCGCGGTCTACAGGAATCGCCGTTGGTTGGGCCCGGGAAGGGCCGCCGTAAACCTGCTGCTGGTCCTGGCACCCCTGCTCCTGGGCGTGATTCTTCCGGCCCTGCTGGGCTTTGACCTGGCGATGGCTGGCGAGGCAAGTGACGCTGCGCTCAAGCTCGAGTTGGGTGGCGAGGCTGCTGAAGGCTCTGCAACCGCGATCAAGCTGCTGGTGATTCTGACCTTGATTGCCATGGCGCCAGCAATCGTGCTGTCGATGACCTCGTTTACGAGAATGGTGGTCGTGTTCTCGCTGCTGCGGCAGGCGCTGGGTGTCCAGCAGGCGCCGCCCAACCAGATCCTGGTGGGCCTGGCCCTGTTCCTCACCTGGTTTGTCATGGCACCGGTCTTTTCCGAGGTCAACGAGGTGGCTGTACAGCCCTACCAGGCGGGCACGGTGAACGAGGCCGATGCGGTCGCCGCGGCAATGGTTCCCATGAAGAAGTTCATGATGCGCAACACCCGCGAAACGGATCTCGGCCTGTTCATGCGTCTCAGTAAAGCCGAGCGGCCGGAAACCCGGGAAGACGTCTCTGCCCAGGTGCTGATTCCAGCCTTCATCATCTCCGAGCTGAAGACGGCATTCCAAATCGGTTTCCTCATCTACATCCCTTTTCTGATCATCGACATCGTGGTGTCAGTCGTGTTGCTGGCGATGGGCATGATGGTGCTGCCGCCAGTCGTGATCTCCCTGCCATTCAAGTTGTTGCTGTTCGTGTTCGTCGACGGCTGGAACCTGCTGGTTGGCACCATGGTCGAGTCCTTTGTTTGAGGAGTGAACGATGACCCCTGAATTCATCATCTCGATTACCCAGCAGTCGATTGACACCATCCTGTGGATCGCGGCACCGGTGGTCATCGTGGCTATGCTCGTCGGACTGGTGGTCTCGATCCTTCAGGCTGCGACACAGATCCAGGAGATGACCCTGGTGTTCGTGCCGAAGATGCTGGCCGTGTTCATCGGCCTGGCGATGTTTGCCAGCTTCATGCTGGACACGCTGGCTCGCTTTACCCTGGCGATCTTCGACCTCGCGGCTCAGGCGACCATGCTCTGATCTAGGACCATGTTGTGAGCACCCTCGAGTTCGGCATTGAAGTTGGTCCCACGCTGTACGCGGCGTTCATGGTGTTTGCCCGGGTCACGGCAATGTTGCACGTAGTTCCGCTGTTCAGCATGAACTCGGTACCGGTTGTTGTCCGTGCTGCCCTCGGTGGCTTCGTTGCCCTGGTCGTCTCTCCATGGGTGGCAGGAGACGTCGTGGCAACTGGCTGGGAAGCGGCCAGCTTTGCGGTCTCCCTGGGTTCCGAGATCTTTCTGGGTGCGGCGATGGGCTTCGCCATTCGCCTGATGTTGTCGGTCATCGATGTGGTGGGAACGGTTCTCGCCGCCAACTGCGGACTCGGCATGGCCATGCAGTTCGACCCGGTTACCCAGAGCCAGGGCCTGATTGTCTCGCGCCTGGTGCAGACGGCTGGTTTCCTCGTCTTTCTCGCCCTGGACCTCCACCACGAGGTCCTCATCGGACTGGTGGGATCGTTCAGCGTCGCGCCGCCTGGCCAGGGCGTGCTGGCCCTTGCGGCCGGCCCTGCCTTCTCGGAGATGTTCGGGCAGATCCTGGCGGACACGACCCGGCTGTCGATGCCCCTGGTCGCGGCGGTGCTGTTCTTCAACATGATGGCGACGCTGGTGACACGGTTCGCCCAGCAGATGAACATCTATTTCTCTGTTGGCCTGTCGGCCAACGTGTGGGCTGGACTGATGGCGATTGCGGCGACTATTCCCGCCCTGGTCGCTGTGATTATTGACGACGCTCAGAACATCCGCGGCCTGATGCGGGCGCTTGCAGGGGGCTGACAGATGTCCCAGCAAGACGACAAAGGTCAAGACCGCACAGAAGAACCGACGGACAAACGTCGGACCGACTTCCGCAAGAAGGGACAGGTAGCGAAGTCCCAGGACGTGACTTCTATCGGCGTGTTGCTTGCGGTAGCCATGGTCATTGCTGCCTGGGCAGGTGAAATGACCGAAGTGATCGGCAGGCTCTGCGTCGAGATGCTGACGGTAGGAGTCGACAACCCGAGCTACTACGCCGACGCCCCGATCAGGGTCGGCATGCTTTCGCTGCGCACCCTGGCAATCAGCGTGGGGCCCGTCATCGGGGTGGCCTTCGTGGCGGGTTTCGTGATGACCGTCGCCCAGGTGGGCTTGACCATCTCCTGGAAGCCGATGGAGCCCGACCTGAACAAGCTGAATCCGATCACAGGCCTGCAGCAGAAGATGTTCTCGGCGCAGGCGGTCATGGAGTGGGTCAAGGCCATGCTCAAGGTGGTGTTCGTGGGCTTCGTTGCCTGGCGCCTGTGGGACACCCACGCCACCACTCTGACCGAGTTGCCCTGGCGGGACATGCAGGGCGGTGTCTACTGGGCCGGTGTCCTGGTGATGAAGCTGGTCGGCTACACGCTGCTGGCCATGGTGTCCCTGGGCATCGGCGACCTGGCGTTCAGCAAGTGGCAGCTGTACCGGAAGATGAAGATGACCCGCCAGGAGCTGAAGGACGAGCACAAGGAGCAGGAGGGTGACCCGTACCGCAAGGCGAAGATGAAGCAGATGATGCTGGACATGGGTCGCAACCGGCTGGTCGCCGAGGTGCAGGAGGCCACCGTGGTGGTCACCAACCCGAGTCACTATGCCGTTGCCCTTCGCTATGACATGGGCCAGGCCGGGGCACCCATGGTGGTGGCCATGGGAACCGACTACCGCGCCGAACGGATCAAACAAATCGCACGGTCTGCGGGAATTCCCCGGGTCGAAAACCGGCCTTTGGCACGGGCCTTGTATTCACAGTCAAAGGTCGGCCAGGAGATCCCGTTCGGGTTCTACGAAGCCGTCGCAGAAGTTCTCGCGTTCGTCTACCGCCTACGGGCGTCCAGGAGGCCAGCGGTAACGCAAACAGGGGCCTACGGCGCTTAGGGCGCTGGGACCTGTAAAAGAGCGAAGTCCGGCGCAGTAGGCGTCAGATGGGTGACAGGGAGCCGTCAAGATGGCAACAAACGAAGACTCCGGAGGCTTCGGCGCACTGCTCGGCAACCTGCTGAACCGTGAGCTGATCATCGCCCTTGCCCTGGTCTGTGTCCTCGGTCTCCTGATCGTCCCCCTGGGCCCGGGCTACCTGGACTTCCTGCTGGCACTGTCGATCTCGCTGTCGCTGGTCGTCTTCCTGGTGTCCTTCTACGTGAGCCAGCCTGTCGAGTTCAGTGTTTTCCCTGTCCTGCTACTCATCTCCACCGTCTACCGACTGTCGCTGAACATCAGTTCGACGCGGTTGATCCTCAGCGGTGGCGAGACGGGCACATCGGCCGCAGGAAAGATCATCGAGGCCTTCGGTAACGTGGTTGCGGCGGGCAACTTCGCCGTCGGCCTGGTGATCTTCATCATCCTGGTGATCATCAACTTCGTAGTCGTCACCAAGGGTGCGGGCCGAATTGCAGAGGTTGCCGCGCGCTTCACTCTCGACGCGATGCCCGGTAAGCAAATGGCCATTGACGCCGACCTGAATGCCGGCCTGATCGGTGATGACGAGGCCCGCGCGCGGCGTAAGGAAGTGGCTCTTGAGTCGGACTTCCACGGCGCCATGGACGGTGCCAGCAAGTTCATCCGCGGCGACGCGATTGCCGGCATGCTCATCACCGGAATCAACCTGGTCGGCGGCTTGTTCATCGGCATCGTGCAGCACGGCATGACGCTTAGCGAGGCGGCCCACAACTACTCCGTTTTGACGATTGGCGATGGCCTGGTCTCCCAGATCCCGGCCCTGGTCATTGCCGTCTCTGCCGGAATGCTGGTCACGCGAATTGCTTCCGACGGTGACAACCTTCAAGCAGAACTCAGCGACCAGTTGCTCGGTAGTAGCAAGGTGCTGTGGGTTGCCTCTGCCATTCTGCTGCCGTTCGCGCTGGTCGAGGGCTTTACAGTTCCGTTCCTCGGAATCTCGGCAATGGTGGCTGCAGCTGCCCATTACGCTGGTCGCGAGGGCACCGATGGAGTGCGTCCATCGGACACTGCAGATACCGATGCAGCCGGTGAAGCGGCCCTTGAGGACCCCCTGCAGCCCATGGAGGTGCTCGAGATGGAGGTCGGCTTCGACATCATCCAACTCGTGGACGAACGCAGGGGTGGCGAGTTGATGGATCGAATCTCGCGACTACGGCGACAGTTTGCTCGCACCCTCGGGGTCGTGATTCCGCCAATCCACGTGCGTGACAACCTGCGGCTCGCAGCAACCGACTACGCGATCATGCTGCGCGGCACCGAGGTTGCGACCGGTGAGTTGCGACCGGGCTACTTCCTGGCTATCGATCCTGGCGGCGAGCATCCTGAGGTGCCCGGCATTCCCGGCAAGGAGCCTGCCTTCGGTCTTGACGCGCTGTGGGTCAAAGAGGAACACAAGGCCGAGGCGGAGTCTGCGGGATACACGGTTGTTGATCCGGCGACCGTCCTGTCCACCCACCTCAGCGAAGTGATCAAGAAGTATTCGCCCGAGTTCCTGGGCCGCCAGGAGGTTCAACACATGCTCGACCGTGTCGCCAAGACTCACCCCAAGGTGGTCGACGACCTGGTTCCGAACATGGTGCCCCTGGGTACGGTCCTCAAGGTGCTCAAGAATCTGCTCCGCGAAGAGGTCTCGGTTCGCGATCTGCTGACCATCCTGGAGACCCTCGCAGACGCTGCAGCCGGGACGACCGATCCAACCCAGCTGACCGAACGCGTGCGCCACTCTCTGGCTCGCCAGATCGCGCACCAGCACGGTGATGTCAACGGGACCATCCACTACATCAACCTGAGTGGCCAGGTGGAAGGGATGCTGCGTGAGGGTATCCAGCACACCGAAGGCGGTAGCCAACTGGTGATTGAGCCGTCCCTGGCCCAGGGCCTGGTGGAACGCATCAACGCTGAGGTGGAGCGGCAGGCCGAGGGCAAGGTCATGCCCGTGATCCTGTCCGCACCGGCCATCCGGGCAGCGGTACGCAGGCTCACAGAGCGCCTGTTGCCCCAGGTAGCGGTGCTGTCGCCCGCTGAGTTGACCGACCGAACTCGGCTTAAGCGTCTCGCCACGGTGACATTGGAGTAAAGCAAACAGTTTCCGGCCGCCGCGTGCGGCTCAAGACAGGCTTTGAAGAGCGAAGGAGATAGACGATGCCAGTCCAGACCTTCTCAGCGAGTACAGCAGAGGCAGCCTTTGCCCGAATCAAGAAGAGCCTTGGCAAGGGGGCCGTAATTCTCGACATCAAGCGTGGTCCGCGCGGGGTACGGGTGCGTGCTGCTCCGGCAAGTCAGCGTGGAGCCCTACGTCGCCTCTACGAAGCCAGGCAGCCTGAGGCTGTCGGCGAGGAGACCGGCACCACCACGACCACCACCGAGACCGCTACGGTGACCGGACAGCACGCCGCTGCGACCGGCCCGATCCGGATGGTGGACGGAATGGGTGTCAAGTCGCCCATTCGTGATGCCCTCCAGAGAATCGACTTTCCCCCAGAGCTTGTTGCACGCCTGGTCTCCATCGCTGGTACTTCCGCCAATGGCTGGGACCGCATCAGCGCATGGCTCGAGCAGTGCTATCCACCCTTGGTTGGGAGCCTGCGGGGCCGTGTGGGTCCGATGATGACCCTGGGCTTCGTCGGTCCTCGTGGGGTCGGCCGCAGCACTCTGGTTCGTGGTCTCGCCGCGCGGGCGGCGGTCACCGATGCGGGTCGAGTCGTCTGGCTGAGGGTTGGTTTTCCCCGCCGCCGTCTGCCACCGATGGCTGGCCGCGAGGCTCCGGTCGGCGTGGACCTGCGTACAGCCCACAGCATCGCCGAGGTACGCCGTGTGGCCAATGAGCACGGCGATGTCACCGCGATGCTCCTGGATTTGCCGGGTGTCGATGTCCATTCCGTATCGGAGATGGAGGCCCTCGGCAAGTTCGTCAACGCCTGTGACAGCAGTTGGGGGCGTGTCCACTGGAACGCGGTGATCCCTGCCACCTGGAGTACGCGGGAGGCTGTTCGCGGGGTATTGGCACTGAGGCCCCTGGGGGTAAAGTCGGTCTCCTGGACCTGCACTGACCAGGTGAGTGATTCGGGCACAATCGTCGCGGCTACTCTACGCACCGACCTGCCCCCGTCCTTTGTTCATGGCGACCGGGTTGGCGACGGCAGCACGAGCAATGCAGCGGTCTGGACAGACATTGTCGATGTGCTCAACAGTGTGCGAGTGTCCGATGAGGTCGAGAACCGCAGGCAGGCGGTGGCAAGATGAGTGCAGTACTGAGAAAATCGCATGGCACAATGATGCAGTGGCGGGGCCATCGGCCCGGGTCGGCACTTTGCGGATGGACAGGTAATGAGTGATAGACCTCTGACCGTAGCGGTGACCTCTGGTAAAGGCGGAGTCGGCAAGAGCCAACTGATTGCCAGTCTTGCAGTGGTACTGCAGCAGGAAGGCCACAGGACACTGCTGGTGGATGCCGACGTTGGCTGCGGCAATCTGGATGTGCTGTTTAACTTCCAGCCGGAGCGAGATCTTCGTGCCGTGCTGTCCGGTGAGTGCAGTGTCCACGAGGTGCTTTGCTCGGTGCCGGTAGGAGATGTGACTCTCGATGTGCTGCCAGCTCCGGCCGCCAATCGGCAGGGCTCCGAGTTGGCGCCAGCTGAACTGATCACGATGGTCGACGCCGTCCGCGAGGTGGGCAGGGACTATTCGGTGATCCTGGTCGATACCGGTGCCGGTGTGTCGCGCAATCCGATGATGTTCGGTGCCGCTGCGGATCGCATCATGGTGGTCGCCAACCCCGAACCCACCAGTCTTCGCGACGCCTATACCGCGGTGAAGGTGTTGCACGATGCGCACTCGATCAATCGGTTCGAGCTCGTGGTGAACATGACCCAGACGCCCAGAGACGGTAAGCGCGTCTACCGGCAGTTGGTGTCGGTGGTTCAACAGTTCCTGCCCGTCGAGGTTGGGCTGCTCGGCGTTTTGCCTGCTGATGATCGCGTGGTGCGTGCCGTGAAAGCGCGCCAGCCGACTACCGTGGCCTACCCGCAGTCCGCTTATTCCCACTCGGTTCGAGTGCTGATGCGCAGACTGCTCGAACAGGAACTACCCTCCCAAGGCAGCGGTCAGGTCCGCTATTTTCACGAGACCCCAGGTACAGTTGGGACCGGTGCAGCATGAGCAACATCTCGACTCGCATTGCCCAATACGACCGAGCTCGACGGCAGGCGGAGCAGCCCCAGGATGCCGGGACCGAGATCCTCATCGACGGCTTGAACCGTGACGAGCTGATCGAGAAGTACGCCCGCAAGTTGACCTACGTGGCGCGGCGTATCGCCCATCGCTTGCCGCCCCATGCGCCATTGGAACTGGATGACCTGGTTAATTCCGGAGCTTTGGGCCTGCTCGACGCACTCGACAAGTTCGATGCAGAGAAGAACACTTCCTTCGGCACCTACGTCGAGTATCGGATCCGGGGTGCGATCCTGGATCTTTTGCGTGGACTCGATCCGGTCAGTCGGACGGTACGCGAGAAGTCCGCCAAGGTGCAGCGTGCTACCCGCGAGGTCGAGTTGCGACTGGGAAGGCCCGCCGAGAGCGAAGATGTTGCCGAAGCCATGGGGCTGACGCTGCCGGAGTACCACACGCTGCTCAACGAGGTCCGCTCGATCAGTTTGCTGTCCCTGGACCAACCGGCCGGTGGCCGGGACGAGGGGGGCTACAGCCTGGTCGAGCAACTCGAGGATGATTCGACAGTACTTCCGGACCAGGAGCTGACTCGCAAGCAGGCCCTGGGCGCCCTTGCTGACGCCATTGAGAACCACCTGCCGGAACGCCTCAAGCACGTCCTGGTGATGTACTACTACCGGGAAATGAATCTCAAGGAGATCGGCGCTGTCCTCGGCGTCTCCGAGAGCCGGGTCTCCCAGTTGCACACTGAGGCCTGCCTGCGCCTTCGGTCACGCCTGGGTGCAGCGTTACGCCCGGGCTAGCGCTTCAGTCCCCGAGGTCTTTCTCGCCCCTGGCTCCCGGCCCGCGACTTGCGACAGAATCCTGACACCAGGGCAGGGGAGCATCGGCCGAAAGCCTTCTCGCGGCCCAGTGAAACGCACTAAGTCACTGAAATAAAAGATGTTTTCTAAACCATCGCGATAGTGGCACGACCCGTGCATTCCTTCTCTGCAGGAAAGAAGGGAATGCCATGGGACGCGAAATCTACCCGGCGATGTCTGGAGGTATCAGGGCGCTCAAGACGCTCGATGCCGTTTCCAACAACCTCGCCAACCTGAATACGACGGCCTTCAAGGCCGACCGTCCGACCTTCAAGCTGGAGGCACCGGCTCAGTCCAAGAACCTCGATCCGACAAGCGCCGAAGGACGCCTGGCCAATAGCTACTCGGTGCTCGACGGCGTCGTCACTGATTTCAGCCAGGGCGTGCTGCGAGAGACCGGTTCGGCCACTGACCTCGCAATTCGAGGCGAGGGTTTCTTCCAACTCCGAGATGATGCCGGCAACCTCTTCCTTACGCGCGACGGAGCCTTCCAGGTCGACACAGAGGGCTTCCTGGTCAGTCGAGACGGCTACCAGGTACAGCAGCAGGGCAGCGGGGGTGTACAGGTCGGCACCGGCGACTTTCGCGTCACCGCGAAGGGCGAGGTCAAGGTCGGCGACGACACCCGTGGCCAAATCTCCGTAGTACAGGCGGCAGCTGCAGAAATATCCAAGGCCGGCGGCAACCGCTGGACCGTGGACCCCAAAGCAGCCCTCTTGGACTCCGAGTCGCAGGTCCTGCAGAAACACCTGGAAGCCTCGAACGTACAACCCATTCACGCGCTGACGGAGCTCATTGCCGTCAGCCGCTACTACGAGGCCTTTCAAGACAGCCTCGATACCTCGAGCAAATTGGACGAGAAGCTCAGTTCCCGCGTCGGACGCGTGGACCAGTAGCAAAGGAGTAAAGAATGCGAGCCCTATTCACAGCAGCTACCGGCATGTCCGCACAGCAGCTTCGTATCGACAACATTGCGAATAACCTGTCCAACGTAAACACCACGGCCTTCAAGAAGAGCCGAGCCGACTTCGAGGATCTCTACTATCAGAAGATCCGTACCGGTTCTGGTCAGACCCAGGCCGGTACCGGCCGCAACGACGTGGTCGAGGTCGGACACGGGACGCGCACTGCCGCTCTGCGACGAGAGTTCCGCCCCGGTTCCATCGTTCAGGACGATGTGGCCAGTCACGTTGCCATCCGCGGTGAAGGCTTCTTCTCCATCCAGACAGCTGATGGCGAGGAACTCTTTACCCGCAATGGTGCCTTCTCCGTGGACGGCCAGGGCAACCTGGTGACTACCGCGGGCCACACGCTTTCGGAGGCCATCACGATTCCCGAGGGCGCGACGCTGAACGTCAGCGCTGACGGCCTCGTCGTGACCCAGATCGAGGGTGAAGATCCCCAGGAGGTCGGCACCATCCAGTTGCGTCGCTTCATCAATCCGGCGGGCCTCGAGGCCCTGGGAGCCGGCCTGTACCGAGCCAACGAACTCAGCGGCCAGCCCCAGATCGGTAACGCCGGTAATCCGGGCTTCGGTGAGCTCATGGGCGGAGCCCTGGAGTCGTCGAACGTCGACGTCGCCGAGGAACTCATCTCCATGATCATGGCGCAGCGTTCCTATGAGTTGACCTCCAAGGCCATCTCTACGGCCGACGAGATGCTGCAGGTCACTAACCGTCTGAAGTAGTGAGATTGACATGAAGACCCTTGTTTCAGCCATGGCCCTGTGCGCCGTGCTCGCAACCGCGGCCACGGCCACGGCCGCTCCCCTGGATCACCAGCTACTGGTCGATGCCGTCAAGAAGGCTGCGGTGCGCAACCTTCCAAGGACGGTGGTCGCAGTAGAGGTCCACGATCTCTACCTGCGCGGCAAGGTGGACGTTCCCGACGGGGCCACAGTTTCCGTGCGAATTCGTGCGGACGGTGACGAAGACTGGATCGGGCGCTTCGCCGCTACGGCGCTGGTGCGTGTTGCTGGCAAGAAGCTCGTCGCCATTCCTCTGACGGCTGAAGTCGCTGCCTACATCGAGGTACCGGTGCTGCAGGCAGCGGTTTCTCGCGGCAGCGTCCTGAGAGCCACCGATGTCGGTGTCGTTCAGCGCGAGGCAGGCACGCTGCCCCGAGGGGTCGTTCGTGATGCCCGTCGGCTCATCGGCCGGACTGCAAAGCGCGATCTCGGCATGAACAAGGTGATTCGCCAGGGTGACCTGGAGAAGGCTATTGACGCCCGTCGTAATCGTGCGGTCACTCTCGTCCTCAGTAGGGGCGCCCTGACGATTGCCGCCCCCGCAATTCTGCGCCACGACGCGATGGTGGGCGACCTGGTGCAGGTACTGGCTACCGGCACTCGCACCCTGCTCTACGGGATCCTGGTGAGTCCGGACCTGGTCCGGCTGCCCGGCGTTCCGACGCTCAATGCCGGAAGCATGTCGGCGCACGAGTCCCAACCATCTACTTCCGCCGCCGTTGCGGCTCTCCCGGAGGCCCCATGACCTGCCAACGAACTGACATCGCCCCGCTGGTGGTGCTGCTCGCCGTGGCTCTGAGCCTGGCTGGCTGCGTCACGGCATCACAGAATCAACCCTGGCGTCCGGACAAGTTGTATGACGTGGAAGGTGTCGCCGAGTCTGTTTCCTACGATGACAACGGCGGCTTTGTGTACGGCGGAGCCTCGCTGTTCTCACCTCGCCGTGCGCGCAGGGTAGGGGACATGGTCACCGTGCTGGTGATCCAGAGCACCGCAGCTGATAGCAAGGCCGGCACCAGCTTGAAAAAGAAGAACGAGGCCAAGGCCGGCATCGCCGCCCTGTTTGGACTGGAGACCGCCGTCGCGAAGATTCCCGGCGGGGGACCGACCCTGGATCTCGATGCTACCGCCGAGAACACTTTCGACGGCAGTGGTGGCACCAACCGCAGCGGTAGCCTGTCCGGGACGATCACAGCGCGGGTGCTCCAGGTGCTGCCCAACGGACACCTCGTCATCGCCGGCCGCCAGGCCGTAAAGATCAACAACGAGGTCGAGGTGCTCGGACTGCGCGGCATTGTCGATCCACGCAGCATCCTCGCCGACAACACCGTGCTCAGCACATCCATCGCAGATGCTCGCATTGAGTACGGCGGAACCGGCGTGGTTGCAGGCAAGCAGCGTCCCGGCTGGTTGTCCCGAATCCTCGACATCGTCAGCCCCTTCTAGGAACCAGGGAGAAGATCATGAAACTCATGCGTACGACTTCGGCTCTGCTGGTTTTGCTGGGTGTCTTGTTGTTGCTGCCGAGCATGGCATCGGCAGGTCGCATCAAGGACGTCGCTCGTTGGGAAGGCGTCGAAGCCAATCCCATTGTCGGCGTCGGCGTCGTCGTCGGTCTGCAAGGGACCGGTGACGGTGGCCTCGCGACTCGCGAGATGTTGCGCAACGCCATGTCCGCTCTCGAGATGGAAATCGACCCGAAGTCCCTGAAGTCCAAGAACGCTGCCCTGGTGACAGTGACCGCGACCCTTCCGCCCTTTGCCAGGCAGGGGAACCGCATCGACGTGACCGTGTCGTCGTTGGGCGATGCTCGTTCACTGACCGGTGGCACGCTGCTGGCGACGACCCTGCGGGACGTGGAAGGCCGGACGGTCTGGGCGGTTTCCCAGGGCTCTCTGGTGATTGGCGGTTTCGCGGCTGCAGCAGGTGGCGGCGGTCGGCAGAAGAACCACACGACTACGGCTCGCATCCCTGGTGGCGCGAAGGTGGTCCGCGAGATCGCGCCGGCGCTGCTCAATCGTGACACCTTGCATCTTGCACTGCGCGAAGCCGACTTCAACACTGCGGTGCGAATTGCTCGCCTGGTGAATCGCAAGGTTCTCGGCGACTTCGCGCACGCACTGGACTCTGGCACCGTGCAGGTGAAGGTTCCTCCTCAGTACCAGGGTCGCGTCCCCGAACTGGTGGCCGCCCTCGACATCCTGCGGGTCGAAGTCGACGTGCCTGCGCGCGTGGTCGTCAACGAACGTACCGGCACGGTGGTTATGGGCGGGCAGGTGCGCATTGCACCGGTGGCCGTGGCCCACGGGGGACTCAGCATCGAGGTAGATACGGACGTCGGGGTTTCACAACCAGGCGCCCTCTCGGGTGGTGAGACCGTGGTGGTCACCGAGACGTCGGTAGATGTCCAGGAGGAAGCCGGGGATCTGCAGATCCTGGGTGGTGTTTCCATCGGCGAGGTGGTCGGTTCGCTGAACCAGCTCGGCGTTTCCCCTCGTGATCTCATCAGCATCTTGCAGGCCATCCGCGCAGCGGGCGCCCTGGATGCCGAGATCGAGGTTCTCTAAGTAGGCACGCAATGACCAGCATCAAGCACAATGCGGCGCTCGCTTCGATGCGGGCGGGACCAGAAGGCGACGCAGCGCAGAGGCTCGCGTCGCGGCTACGCTCTGCTGCCGTAGGAGGCGATGAGAGCAAGCTACGCGAGGCTGCTGAGCAGTTTGAGTCCTACTTCGTGCAAACCATGCTCAAGGACATGCGCAAGACGACAACCATCGTCGGTGAACCGGAGGGTGGCAACGAGATGGAAACCTGGAACAGCATGTTCGACCAGGAGATCTCGCAGAGGATATCCAAAGGAAAGGGCCTCGGCCTCGCCGACATGATTGTCAATTCCATGAAGGGCTACAAGCCTGACGAAGGCCACGTTCATGCCCTCGCGGCACGGACTTACGCCGGAAATCTACCGTCGGCGGTTACTGCCGCACCCCAGCATCGCCCTGGTTGGAGCTGGCCACTGCCCGAGGATCAGCCCGGCCGTGTCAGTTCACGCTTCGGCCTGCGCAAGGATCCCTTCCACGGCACCACGAAACGCCACAGCGGTCTCGACCTCGCGGCGCCCAGGGGCACCCCAGTGCTGGCGATGGCTGCCGGCACCGTGGTGAGCGCAGGCAGGCGTGGCGGCTACGGCAACTGCGTCGAACTTCGCCACGACAACGGCGTAGTGACCCGCTACGCGCACCAGGACAGCCTGGAGGTGCAACCAGGCCAGCGCGTGACCGCCGGAACCCGGCTCGGGACTGTCGGGTCCACCGGCCGGGCTACTGGACCTCACCTGCACCTTGAGGTGCGAGTGGAGGGTCGAGCGATCGACCCATATGACTTCTTGAATGGAGAACGCGGCTGATGTGGAGACGAATTTCCCTCTCCTGCTGCGGACCGAATCCGGCTGCGGACACACCTAAGTGTGCGGCGTGGCTGCAATCTAAGGTTTTCCGAAAAAGTGGAAAAAATGCTAAAGCTGTCTAAGAAACCTCCGATAAGGGGGGTACGCCGGTCCAACTCTGAACCAACGGGGTCCGGTGATAATGGACGGTGTAATGAAGGAGCCCACCATGAGGATTACTGGTGTAGAGCCGGCGACGTCCTCCCTACAACGCAGCGATTCGGCAGAGTCCGCCGCTGCCAAGGACATGTCTCCTGCGGAGGGAGCAGAGAAGGCGGGCCTGACGGGACCGATCGCCAACAACCTTGCCGACGGCAAAGTGACGGTCAGCGACCGCGTGCACGAGGCCGAGCGGGTACGAGAGATCGCCCGTACCGAACCCGAAGTGCGCAACGAGGTGGTCGAGCGGGCCAAGGCCGACCTGGCCGCGGGCCGACTCGAGGCCGATCCGATGCGTCTTGCCGAGAGCATCGCTCGGGACCTTTTCTAGAGCAGCGTTACAAAAGAGCAACTCTCTCAGGGTTGCTGAATAGTCGAATCACGACCGCGAAAGCGGGTGTGAACTTGCGCCGAGTCTCGATTAGTCGAGGTTCGGCGTCTTTTTTTTGGGGAGCTGGCACGCACTCTGCAACTTGACCCTTTCAGCCGACGACTGGATGTCGGGAATGCTGGAGAAATCATGAGCGCAATCACCTCCTGGAAGACTCTCATCTCGGCCCTGGAAGAGGAGATCACTCTCCTTACCAGGCTTCGTGACCTTGCTCGCGCAGGTCACAGGCCGTTGGTCGAACTCGACGTTGCAGCTGTAGAGGAGTGGACGACTCGCCAACGTGCGTTGCTGTCCGCCCTGGCCACTGCCGGTTCCGACCGCGCCCGTGCCCAGCGTGACTGCCTCCCCGCGCAGGTTCGTGGTGTCGGCGGTAGCGGTCCACTCGCTTCGACTGTAACCCTCCACGCCCTCGTGGGCCGTGCCCCCGGTCAGTTCGGTGTTCGGCTTCGTCAACAGGGTGACACCCTGCGCCAGTTGCGTGACGAAATCGCCCTGGTGACCACGCGCAACGAGATCCTGATCAAGCAGGTGGTCGAGTTTACCGACCACTTTGGCCAGGGCCTCGCCGAGGCTAATCGCGAGGACGCGTACGACGCTACCGGCCAGATGTCCGACAACGCGGGCGCCGGCGACCTTTACTCGCGGGCTATCTAGGAGACGGCTGTGAGCCTGTTTTCCATCCTGAACCAGGGTTCTCGGTCCATGCGGACCGCGACCTCTGCGGTTGCGACGGCCTCGAACAACGTGGCCAACGCCAACACGCAGGGCTACTCGCGTGAGTCCCTGGGTATTACGACCGCTGGTACTCAGCGGCGGGGTGGACTGCTGCTTGGACAGGGTGTGACCGCGAACCAGGTCACTTCGGCCTACGACAGTTTCAGCCAGCGAGCTGTCTTCAGCCAACTGGGCGGCAACAGCTACGCCAGCTCCCGGGCCAGCACCTACAGTTCGATCGAGGCCAACTTGACCGAGGGTGTGGATGGAGGCCTGGCGGCAGCCATGTCCGACTTCTTCAACGATTGGGCGGCCCTGGAGTCGGATCCGAGTTCTACCTCGCGGCGTCAGCAATTGTTGGCGAGGGGTGAGAACCTCGCGCAGCGCTTCAACAGCTCTGCTGCGCAACTGGACTTCGAACAGAGCACTGCCGAATCGCGAGTGGTCCAACAGGTGGCGCGAGCCAACGTGTTGGCGGGTCAGGTTGCAGCGCTCAACGCCCAGGTGGTTCGGCTCGAATCCAGCGGCGGCAGAGCCAATGATCTGCGCGCGAACCGAATCCAGATCCTCGAAGAGCTCGCAGAACTCGGCCCCGTGCGTACGGAAGACAGGCCGGACGGAAGCGCACGTGTGCTGTTTGGTAATCACGTTCTGGTGGAGAACGATGATCCGCGTACGCTCAGTGTGGCCGCCGATCCCATCACAGGCTTCAGCCAGGTGCACATTGCCCAGGGCTCGGTCACCTTCAACATCACGGCGTCCATGACAGGTGGCAGCATTGGTGCGGACATCGATGTCCGTGACAACGTCACCGTGGGGCTGCTGAATTCTCTCGACAATCTCGCCTTTACGTTGTCAACCCAGGTGAACACGCTTCATAACCCGGGTTTCGGGCTTGACGGATTGACGGGTCGAGACTTCTTCAATCCCCTAGGCGTAGTTGCGGGGTCGGCGCAGGCGATTGCCCTGGATGCTGCTGTTGTCGGTACGCCCGATGCCATCGCTGCCGCGACTACCGCCGCCGGCGTGCCGGGCGACAATACGAACGCCGCGGCAATTTCAGCGCTCTCTGCCCAGAACCTGATGGCGGGCGCGACCCAGACCTTTGGGCGCTTCTATGGTGGCTTCCTCTCGGGGCTTGGCCAGGACGCTGCAAGCGCCTACCAGCTCGAAGCCCGAGCTGATCTCGAGTTGAGCGGCGCCGAGGACCTGCGCGATTCGATCTCCGGGGTAAACCTCGAAGAAGAGGCCCTGGACATGATTCGCTTCAAAGATGCCTACAACGCTTCGACTCGGGTTGTGTCGATCACTAACGGCCTTCTCGATGAGCTGATGCGCATCGTCTAGTGGGACGGAGAAACCAGTGCCTATTCGCATGACACCCGCACAGTTGTTCCGTAGCCAGATCCGCAATATGCGTCGGTCTCGCAACGAATCCTTCGAGGCGCAGCAGGTCGCGGCCTCGGGTCGCAGGCTCAACAAGCCCTCCGACAGCCCCGTGGGTGCACAGCGCTCGGTGGTGTTGCGCGAGCTGAGAAGTGACGTCAGCGTTGCTCGGAACAAGATGGACCTTGCCCACTCCGAGTTGGCTACGGCGGAGGCTGCCATCGCCGACATGACCACTGTGATCTCCCGTCTCAAGGAACTGTCGGTGCAGATGGCCAGTGAGGTTATGACTGTCAACGATCGGAACAATGCGTTGGTCGAGGTGACAGCCCTCAAGGATGTCGTAATTGCCCAGGGAAACTCGCGTTTTGGCGAGAAGCGACTGTTCGCGGGGCAGTTGACGGGTGCTGACCCATTCGATGCGCTGGGCAACTACCTCGGTGATGCCACCGCAGTGACGGTGCAGCTAGCGCAGGGAGCCTCGACCCAGGTAACCCTGCGAGGTGACGACGTACTTCGTGGCGCCTCGGGTGGTCCCGACATCATCCTCGAGATTGACAACCTGATCACAGCGCTCGGAGCCAACAACACCGCCGGCATTCAGAATGCTGCGGATCTTATGGGGCAGAGTGTTGATCACCTCGTCAATCAGCGGACACAATTGGGCGGTCGAATGACACAATTGAACAACCTGGACAATTACTTCTCCACGTTGGAGCTGAACGTTGCCCGAGACGTCTCGAACATCGAGGACGCCGATGCCGTCGAGGCCTTCACCGAGGTGACTCGAACCCAGCACGCGTTCGAGGTTGCGATGCAGGTCAGCGCCGCTTCGCGGATGCAGAACATCTTCGAGTTGCTCTTCTAGTTCGGCGGGGCTGCTCTCACGCGCGTTCCACGCGCGCGGTGTCCATCTAAGTCCTGACTCACCCATCTCGGGGCCTGGCAGGCGCGGTCAATTGGCCGCAGACCTATCCGATACTCTCACCCATTCCGATTCTCGGCCGGCCTTGCGCCGGCCGTTTCTCGTTCTGGCGGGCAGTAATCGAGGCATAAGAAGGCTTATAGGGGCGTTTGATCTACGCGGTCAGGGCGTGCTTCCAGGAGCATGTTGACGGTCGCCACACTTTTCTTTGCCGCAGGAAGATTCCAAAAAACTTCAGCAAAAACAGTAGGTTAAGCGTGGATCTGAATTTGGGTGAGAGAACCGGATATAGAAAAGTCTCAAGCCGGAGGGTCTGACTCCGATAGGTCACCTGTAACGAAAGTCCCGGAGACACAAACAACAGTCTGTTTCCGCTCCAATCAACCTTCAACCTTCAACCTTCAACCTTCAGACCTTCGAGACCTTCGAGACCTTCGAGACCTTCGAGACCTTCGAGAGTTCGACCAGATCAATTGACAGACATGCTCGTGCTGCCTTCGGGATTCCCGCGGGAGCAGGGCTCAACACCAGGAGAAAATCATGTCTCTTCGTATCAACAACAACGTTCCTTCCGTTTTCGCGCAAAAGCACCTCTCCCGTAACCAGGAGAGGTTGACCGCGAACTTTGATCACCTCAGTTCGGGTATGCGCATCACTCGTGCGTCTGACGATGCAGCTGGTCTCGGAATGTCCGAGAGTATGCGTTCGGAACTACGTTCATTGCAGCAGGCGATGCGCAACCAGAACGACGGCATCAGCGTGATTCAGACTGCTGAAGCTTCCCTCGGCGAGATCGCCAACAACCTCATGCGTATGCGTCAACTCGCAGTTCAGTCCGCTTCGGACGTGATCGCCACCACTGAGCGTCAGTACATCAATACTGAGTTCGTTGCGCTGCAGACTGAAATCGATCGTATTGCCAACTCCACCGAGTTCAACGGGCTCTTCCTGAGCAACGCGGCGACTCCGTCGATTGTCATCCAGGTCGGCATCAACAACGTGGCTGCTAACGACCGCATCACGGTCGCCATGCAGGACGGTACAACCGCCACGCTCGGCGTTGCCGCCGCCACACCGGTCAACGTGACCAGTGCGGCCAATGCCAGGACTACGATCGCCCTGGTCGACACAGCGCTGCAAAGCGTGAACACCAGCCGCGCTGCCTATGGTGCTGCCCAGAACGCCTTGTACTCGGCACTCCACTTCACCCAGTCGTACGCCGAGAACCTGACTGCTGCCGAGAGTCGCATCAGGGATGTCGACTTCGCGGCGGAGACCTCTGACCTGACCCGAAACTCTGTCTTCCAGCAGGCCGGCATCGCGGTCCTCGCGCAGGCTAACCAGAGTAGTCAGTCAGCCCTCCAGCTCCTCCAATAACTCCTGGTCCCAGGTCTTGATGTCCGCCCTCGTGGCGGACACCAAGACTCTGGGGAGGTAGCGGTGGCCGCCCTCGCGGCGGCCACCGTCACCTACTAGGCCCAGTTGCTTCCGCAGCCGGGTCGACAGGAGAGGTGCGCCCGAAGGTAGGGGGCACAGGGAGCCAACCGCGAGTCCTGGAAAGAGTCCGCTCGAGGGCGGACACAGGAAGCGCAGACACGAGGCCAGGCAGCAGCACCGCAGCCGCGCGCCTCAGGAGACGAGGAAGACGATGACCGCTGGAACGACCAACACAGTGCCCTCCATCATCCCGAAGACACTGCCTAAGTTCCTCGCTCGCTTCTCGAGCGAAGAGTCGTGCCGCAACTACCTCGTGCGGCAGCAGCGGCAGGGAGGGTTCAACTGTCCCTCCTGTGCCAACACGAGAGCCTACTGGCTGGAACGACGCGGCACCTGGAAGTGCACCGACTGTCGCAGGCATGTGCCGATGACCTTCGGTACGCCGATGCACGGCAGTCGCCAGCCACTGAAACTCTGGTTCCATGCCGCCTACCTGGTAGCAAGCCAGCAGCCGCGCCTATCGGCCAGGCAACTGCAGAAGCAGCTCGGCATCAAGCGGTACGAGACCGCCTGGAACATGCTCCGGCGTCTGCGGGAAGCGATGGCAGAGCCCCACCTGGATCGCCTTTCGGGCACGGTCGAGGTGGATGAAACCGGACTCTCATCGCATGACAGCAGCCTGAGGCCCGTGCCGATCGGCGAGGGTGAACTGCTCATCCTCGGCGCTGCTGAGGTTCGGGGCAGGGGAATCGGGCGAGTTCGTCTCGCAACAGTCGAAAATCTCTCTTCTCGTTCCCTGGTGGGCTTTGTCGAGCAGGCGATCCTGCCAGGTTCATCCACCGTCCTTACCGACGATCTGATGGGGTATCAGCCTCTGAATTGCAGGGGATACGAGCACGCCTCAGTTGTGAAACCCGGCACAGCGAGTGCTGTCAGAGCTCTCCCCAGAGTGCATCGAATCTTTGACGATCTGAGCAACTGGCTCGCCACCACCTACGGTCGCGTGGGGGCGGACAACATCGGCCATTACCTGGACGAGTACGTCTTCCGCTTCAACCGCCGTCAGCAAGCCGCCGCGAGCTTTCAATCCCTACTGGGTCTGGACGAGCCAGGGGGCTATCCACAGCCACCTCCTCCCCGGCGTACCAGCGCATAACGAGATGACCCACTGAAAGGCTGCACCAGCAACGCACCGAGATGACGATGACGACGTACCACTCCAAAGCCAGGCACCGTTCGAAGGCTCGCTGTAACAGCGCGCATCGTGCGCCGCTGAGCGACTCGCCGCCGGACGCTTGTCCGAGGCGACGTTGCGAAGGCCCCGCTTGGCCTGGTGGCATTGAGCCTGTGCGGCCGAACCAGCATGTCTCTTCAGGGCACCAGTCTGTGCAGCTCGAAGGCTTGCCCCCCGGTGGCCCGCCTGGTGACGGTATCTTGACGACTGGCTCTCCACCCGGCTCTCCGCCTGGTGACGGCATCGTGACGACTGGCTCTCCACCCGGCTCTCCGCCTGGTGACGGCATCGTGACGACTGGCTCTCCACCCGGCTCTCCGCCTGGTGACGGCATCGTGACGACTGG
>CAZBDA010000069.1:0-27581 GCA_964490445.1 uncultured Rickettsiales bacterium
GGGCGCGAGCAGGAGTGCGAGCAGCACGTAGCCCCCAGTCCAGCCCATCAGGTACACCGAGCCGTCCCGACCCATGAAGGAGATCAAGCCCGCCATCGAGATAAACGACGCGGCGGACATCCAGTCAGCGGCCGTGGCCATGCCGTTGACGACCGATGGCACCTCGCCCCCGGCGACGTAGAACTCCCCGGTGGATCGGGCTCGGGTCCAGATCGCCACGCCGATGTACAGGGCGAACGACAGGCCAACGAGGATGAAGGTCCAGGTCTGGACGCTCACTCGGATTCCTCTCGCTCGGCCGCGTGCTTTCGGTCGAGACGGTTCATCAGCTGCACATAGACAAAGACCAGCGCCACGAAGCAATAGATAGAGCCCTGCTGGGACATCCAGAAACCGAGCTTGAATCCCCCAATGCGGATCTGGTCGAGTTGATCGACGAAGAGGATCCCGCAGCCATACGAGACGGTGAACCAGACCAGCAGCAGCACACTCACGTAGCGCAGGTTGGTTCGCCAGTAGCGAGTATCGGCAGAGCGAGGGTCAGACACGAACGAATCCTAGCGGGACCTGCCCCCACTTCACCAGTCCGGCCGCACCAGAATTCCAAGTGCGCGCCCCTTGTGCCTTCGCCCGGTAGGGGCCGGCGCTCGGTGTCACTGCAATGAAACAGCGTGCTGATGTCCGCCAGGAGTGAACGACAACTCGCAAAGGCAATGGCCAGGGGCTGCTCCTGGAAGAGGGGTCCGGAGTCATCACCACGAGCGCTCATTTCGAGCCCGGGTGCGGGTGCTATAGAAAGGTGAGGGAGAAGAGGGACATGATCACGACGAGAGCAGAGTTGGTGCCGAGCACGAGGTTGCTGCCGAACCAGCCATTCCCTCCCTACATGCACGACCCGGGCAAGACACCCCATCCGTACCGACATGAGGACGGCCACAGCCACGGCCAGCCCGAGCCCACAGTGTCGCCCCTGGACCCGGCGGATCACTCCGACTCAGAGGCCTACCTGTTCGGCTTCGACCTGTTCAATCACGGCTACTTCTGGGAGTCCCATGTGTGGTGGGAGGCGCTTTGGCATGCTCACGGGCGCAAGGGGGAAGTCGCGGAGTTGCTCCGGGCCCTGATCCGCCTGGCTGCCGCCGGTGTGAAGGCGCGCTCTCAGGTCCCAGGAGGAGTTCGGAAACACTGCCGTGCAACCGCCGGAATCCTGGACGACATCCGCGAGCGGACGGGAGTTGTCGTCTTCGCCGGGCTGCACCTGGAGGAGCTGGCGACGCAGGCTCGGTTGGTCGCCGACAGCACCCCGGACCACGGTCTTCACCCCCAGTTGGTTGACGGACACTTCGATTGGTGGCTCGTGCCGGCGGAGACGATTTGAAGCGGCAGCCTTCGAGTTTTGAGCCCGTCTCGCAAGCCCCCCAACATTCCGATTGATCGTGAACCCCACACCCGGTAACGGCGCCAAAATGATGTGTGGATCTGGGTGCAATGCGGGACCAGAAAAAAAAACATTGGTAGCCTGCCACCGATGGCTGGAGAATCGCGGGACCGGGCCAGACTACTGATCGTCGGCAACGGGATTGCCGGCACCACAGTGGCCCGGGAGGTGCGCAAGCGAAGCGACCGCCCCATCACCATCCTGTCCGGCGAGTCGGACCACTTCTTCTCGCGGACGGCCCTCATGTACATCTACATGGGGCACATGCAGTACCAGCACACCAAGCCCTACGAGGACCATTTCTGGTCAAAAAACCGGATCGACCTCGTGCGCGGCTGGGTAGAGCAGATCGACTGCCAAGCGCGCTGCGTCCAGCTGGCGAGCGGAGAGTCGCTCGCCTTTGGAGAGTTGGTGATCGCCAGCGGCTCGAAGCCCAATCGCTTCGGTTGGCCCGGCCAGGACCTCGAGGGGGTGCAGGGGCTCTACTCGCTCCAGGATCTCGAGCTCCTCGAGCGCAACACCCGCCAGCACCAGGTGCAGCGGGCCGTCATCGTAGGGGGCGGCCTCATCGGCATCGAGCTGGCCGAGATGCTGGTCGTCGAGGGCATCGCCGTGACCTTCCTGGTGCGCGAGAAGCGCTACTGGGGCTCGGTGCTACCGAAGGAGGAGGCGGAACTGGTGGGACGGCACGTGCGCGAGCACCACGTCGACCTGCGACTGTCGACCGAGTTGGACTCGATCCTGGACGACGGCCAGGGACGGGTCCGGGCGGTCGTCACGAAAGACGGCGAGGAGATCCCCTGCCAGTTGGTCGGACTCACGGCCGGGGTGGGGCCGAACATCGAGTTCGTGCGCAGCAGCCAGGTGGCCTGCGGGCGGGGGGTGCTGGTGGACGAGCAGCAGCGCACCAACATCGCAGGGGTCTACGCCTGCGGAGACTGCGCGGAGATCGCCACCCCCGAAGGCGAACCCAACCGGGTCGAGTCGCTCTGGTACACGGGGCGACTGCAGGGTGAAGCCCTGGCCCGCGTGCTCTGTGGGGATGAACTTCCCTACTGCCGGGGCACCTGGTTCAACTCGGCCAAGTTCTTCGACATCGAGTACCAGACCTACGGCAGGGCGCCTCCCGAGCTTCCCGAAGGCGCGACGAGCTTCTACTGGGAGCACCCCGACGGGACGAAGTGCCTTCGCCTGGTGTACGCCGACGACGAGGGGCAGGCCCTGCTGGGAGTGAACGCCTTCGGGATCCGGTACCGGCAGGTCGTCTTCCAGCGCTTCATCGAAGAAGCGACACCGGTGACCGAAGTGCTCGAGCGCCTCGGCGAAGCAAACTTCGACCCCGAGTTCTTCGTCCAGCACGAGGCGGCCATGGTGCAGGCCTTCAACGCCCAGCACCCCGATGCTGGCCTGCAACTCCGCTCCAGGCGTGGCCTGAAAAGCCTGCTCCAATTCCGCTGGGGCCAGCGGCCGGCCGAAGGCAGGGGCTAGGCCATGCGCAAGGTCCTCTCGCGTGCTGGCTTGGTCCTGCTGCTCGCCGGCCTGGCGATCCTGCTGGTCGGCCTGGCCGATGTACGTTTCGAGCTGAGCGCCGAGCACCTCGATGAGGCGGTGGGCGCAGCGGGCGACGAAGGGAGCCCTGCGCCCTACTTCGCTTCACTGGCCGGCAGCCAACACGGCAGTGCGTGGTCGCTTTCGGGGGCGGTGGACGCGGCGGTCGACCGGGCCAACGAGGCCGGGCCGGAGCGAACGATCTATAGCTACCAGCGTGGTCGCTACAAGCTGGGTCTGGGGCGCGCTTCGGCTCGGGGCTTCCTGGTGGACCGGGCCGGATTCTTCTTTGCGCTGGTCCTCGCCCTGGTGGTGCTGGGCACCTTTCTCCACGTCCTGCCGGGCTACTGGGGACTACCCCGGGGAATCAAGAACAACGGGATCTACCACCAGGGGGCCACCTCCCGGGGATGGACGGCCTGGCTTACCTGCATCGGGCTGGCTCTGTTCTACGTGGCCCTTTACAAGGCTCCCTGGTACCTGGTGCCCTGGATCGCCCTGGCCGACCCGGTGACCCAGGGCCTGGTGGGGCGGGCTGCAGGGGAATGGGACCTCTACGGCCTGGTCTACACCTTAGCGATCGCCGTGATGGGCGTACGGATGTTCTACAAGTACGCCCACAGCCGCTACCACACCCTGCGCACGGCCTCGGTGGTGTTCTTCCAGGTGGTGTTTGCCTTCCTCCTTCCCAAGGGCCTGGAACTGCTGCGGCTGCCCGCCCCAGACCTGAAGATGATGTGGCCTCTCGACTACAGCTTCTTCTTCGACTACCGGCTGCAGGAGCTGCAGTCGGCGGGCGCCTTCGGCACCTCCTTGCTGGTCTGGGGCGTGGGGCTTTTCGTGGTGGGTGTCCCGGTGCTCACCTGGTTCTTCGGCAAGCGCTGGTATTGCTCCTGGGTCTGTGGCTGCGGCGGCCTGGCCGAGACCGTGGGCGATCCGTACCGGCAGCTCTCCAGCAAGAGCCTCGCCTCCTGGCAGCTCGAGCGCTGGATGATTCACGGGGTGCTGGTGTTTGCGGTGGTGATGACCGGGATGGTGCTAGGCACCTACGTGTCTGACGGAGCCTGGTTCGGGGGCTCGTCCTACGCCATTCGTGATCACTACGGCTTCGTGATCGGCGCGGTCTTCTCGGGGATCGTGGGAACGGGCTTCTACCCCTTGCTGGGCAGTCGGCCCTGGTGTCGCTTCGGCTGTCCGCTGGCGGCCTGGTTGGGGCTGGTTCAGCGTTTCAAGTCCCGGTTCCGGATCACTACCAACGGCGGACAGTGCATCTCCTGCGGCAACTGCTCCACCTACTGCGAGATGGGAATCGACGTGCGCAGCTACGCCCAGCGCGGAGAGAACATCGTCCGCTCATCCTGCGTCGGCTGCGGCGTCTGTGCGAGCGTCTGTCCGCGGGGGGTGTTGGCGCTCGAGAACGGACCGTCCGCTGACCGCTCGGGGGTGCGCAATCCCCTGCCCATTCTTCCCTAGCGGCGAACCGCACTCCTCGAAAAGGACCTGGCCCCCCGCGGGCAGTTCGTTCCTGTCGGACCCGTCCGCCTCAGCTGACGCCCAGGACGATGGACGCGACCACGCCACTGCTCGAGTCGCCCGTGGCTTCCATCATCGTCTCGGGAGAGTAAAAATTGTCGTCGCCGATGGCTGTCATACCGGCGCCGGCGTAGCCGGCACTCGCGAGGATTGCTGCGGCGAGGTCGTCGGGAAAGTAGACCTGGGTCGTGAGCTCGTCGAAGCCGGTTGCGCGGACCTTGACGTGCAGGTGGACAGAGCGCCCAGGGTAGCTTCCCGGGAAGATCGTGCCGAAGTGCACCTGGCCCTTGCTGCCGGTGATCTGCTGGCCTCGAAGCCAGTCCTCGCCCTCGGTGTTGAAGTCTTCGTAGCCCGAGTAATTACCGCTGGCATCGGCGTGCCAGAGGTCGACCTCTGCTCCTGCGATGGGAGCGCAGTCCGCCTGCACGTCGACCACCAGGAGTTCGACTTGCAGGGGCACGCCGCCGCGCCCCCCTGTGATGTCCAGCAGATTCCCAGGTTCACCCGGGTAGTAGGGGCCCTCGGTCTGGTGGCCGGTCTGATCGCAGTCGATCGGTGCTGCGGTCGTATCGTCGTCGTCGGCCGCTGGGGGAGGAGCCGATGATT
Organism: uncultured Rickettsiales bacterium; assembly: GCA_964490445.1. Classification (GTDB taxonomy): domain Bacteria; phylum Myxococcota_A; class UBA796; order UBA9615; family UBA9615; genus UBA6601. The sequence goes on from CAZBDA010000069.1 coordinate 5,126, forward strand.
CCCGGCTACCGAAGCAGCCTACGAAGGCCGCGCCGACGGTGCTCACCGACAAGGAGATCAGGGTTGCACGGCGACTGCGGAGCTTGGTCTTCATGGTGCCAGGTCGTCCAGTGGCGTTTGGGGGCAATGAGATAAGCCTATGTTACCTCTGCTGATGCTGGGGGGTATGCGCTAGGTGGCGGCGATCTTGGTCCGATAAGAGGCGTGATGTTCACTCTGCTGAGCTAAGAGGTGGGCGCGAGCGCGGGACCGGCGCCACCCACTCCAGCCCGATGGCGAACACCGGGCCTATTTGAATGGGGCCGGGGTGCCAGTACTGAACACCGGGCTCGTCGCCCAAGTCGTAGGTAGTAGAGCTTGTAGGTGGGACGTCCCAGAGCCAGCCGACGCCGCCGCCAGTCTTGAGCCACAGGGTGCCTGGGCCGCCGCGCCCAAAGAGGCTGATGTGCATGTCGAACAGGGTGTAGGCGTGGCCGTTGACCCCATATCTGCCGTCGATGGCCATGCGGGCGCGCTTGCCGGTTGGCCAGCGAAACATGGCGTGGAAGCCACCCCAGATGAAGGTCGCCTCGTCTCTGCTGAAATCTTCGACGAGGAGGTCGTCGTTGGGCATCGCCAGGACGAACTCGTTGAAGCCGGCGAAGTGGAGGCCATCGAGAGAGCCGAAGCGCACCGACTGCCGGAACACCAACCCCTTGTCGAGATAGCGGCTCCAACTGTAGCCGACGCCCGCGCCAAGGCTGAAGAAGTTGGCGTCGAGATCGGCGGTTGCCGCTACCCCGCCCAGGAAGCCGGCCCCGTCGCGGCCTACGTCGAAGGCCAGCGGTGCGAGGCTCACACCGAGGCGGATGGGCTTGTGAAAGCGATAGTCGACGCGCAGGTCGTTGATCATGCCGAAGGAGAGGGACTCAATTCCCAGCATCGGCCGCACCACCGCGGAGACGGTTAGAACCGCTGGGGTGCGGTGCGGTGTGAGCAGGTTGCCGGTGCTCGGCTCGCTGGTGGACTGCGCTCGATCACCGGCCCTCGCGTCGTCACCGGGCCCGAGCCATGCGCGTGCGCGGGTTGCTGACACCTCTATGATCTCAACGACCCCCACGGTGGCGCCGCTCTCGCGGACGATGGGCGTGTTGCTCTCGATGTCGATGGCGTTGACGGGCTGGACCGAGGAGATCTTCAGGTGCATACCAGCGCGCAAGCCCTGCTCGGCGCCTTGGTCGATAATCAGTGCACCGCGCTGCACCTGGACAACCCGCCCGGCGACGGGGACCGGCGGTACGGGCACCTCAGAGCCGGTGCGCTGCAGTATCCCCTCGTCAGTGGACTCTACCGCTGTTGCTGGCAGCAGGAGAGATACCCGCGGAAAGGCGGCATCGCTCACGTCTAGCAAGAGCACCTCGCCGCGCGCCGTCCGCACCAGGGCGTCATCGCCGGCCCAGCGCACGCCGACAATCTCAAGGCCGGCGCCGAAGGTCGACACGAGGCGGCTGTGCTCGCCAGAGATCCGTAGCAGCGCGAGCCCCTCGTAACCTCGGGCCACCAACGAGAGCCCATCGCGCTGCACCGCTGCCTGGTAGGAGCCGGGCACAGCCCAGTCATCCGGTAGCACCCCGGCTGGGTAGGTAGCAGAGGGTAGCTCGGCGGGCGGCGCGGGCTGTTGGGTGGAGGGCAGTTGGCTGTCGGCCTCCGCCTGATCCTGTTGGGTGGTGGGCGGTTGGGTGTCGGCCTCCGCCTGATCCTGTTGGGCTGCGGCCGTGACGGTGCCGCCGATCACGAGCACACAGACCAGGCTAAATCCAAAGACCACCGTTCTGGACATTCCCGAACCCTCCAAACACGAAGACTAATGCAACAGATCCTTACTAGGATCACACACTTGGGCTGGGCTGAGTGGAAGGTGGGTGGAAACTGGGAGTTCCCTGCCCCACTAAGGGCGACCTCAAAACACCCCCGTAAGTCCCAACGACACGCCACCTGGCCTGGGTGCAATGGTCGGCACCACGAAGCCGCGGTGAGAGGACTTAGCCGGGGTGCGCCGAGACTGAGACTTCCCTTGCCTTTGCGCCTGTTCCCTGGCGCTCCCGACACAGACCCCTCCGGAGATTACAAAAGTCATACTTGCGAGGAAATGCGCGACCCCACTGGGAACGCCTCCGTAGATGGGCGAAAAACCATCAAAATGGGCATTAAACGGAGAGATGACAGCAGCAAGACCGACTCCTGCCACCAACCCTGAAAAGGCAGCAGCCTGCAGCAGACCGACACCAGTCCAATGAAGACGTTGGGACCTATTCGTCCCACCAAATCGAAGAGCAAACCCGTGAACGCCCATGGGCGCGAAGGGAATCGTGATGGACTGGACCACCCAACTGCCGGCCAAGACTCCGGAGTTGCCGCCGAAAATACTGGCGAAGGTCATACCAAAGCTGAGCCCCTGGACCACAAACGCCGAAATCATCAGCCTAGTGCCCACCCTCTGGTCTCGCTTAGTCTTCCAGGCAGCCTTGGTCGCCGGCAACGAGTCCGACCCGGCGGAGGCCGGCTCGCCAGTCTCGCTGATGGTCTCCTCCGCGCCGACAGCGTCGAGTTCGTCAGCATGCAGATCCGTGGCCGACAACACAGCGGTCAACAAGACAACCAGGACGCTGCACAGCTGCGACTTCATCACCACCTCCGAACACGAAGACTAGCGCCACAATCGTCGCAGAAGATCACTCCGTCTCTCGTTTGGAGTGGCGTTGGAGACGTCAGCGCAGTCAGGACGGGGCTTTCGGCAGGGCTCACCCGCTGCCTAAATCGAGCGGCGAATCGTGCACTAACATTGCCTGCCAGTGGCGCACGACCACCAGGAAACTGGTGCTAGCATTGCTCATGCTCGCAACAAACGTAGATGGAGCGCACCAGCGTCTTGCGGAGCAACATCAGCAAGTCGATCAGAGCGTCGCCGCTTTTGTTTGGAGTTTGAAGCTCTTCTACCTGGTTTGCTACGGCCTTGTTGCCTTCAGCATCTTCACCCTGGTGGACTTTTACCGTCATCACGACGAGCTCACGGAGTTGTCAGACGAGTTCCGCGTCGCGATGGGGCTGCTGGTTCTCGCGACCTTTTTCGTCAGCAACATTCTCCTCCGTACGCACGGGACTCCCCTCAGCCGGATCGAAATAAGCGGACTGACCATGACCTTTGTCTGCTTACTGGTGCTCGCCGTCGTGCCAGTCTTATGGCTCCCACCAGCAATGGCGGCCCCGTTTTTTTTCTACATGAGCCGCCGCCGAGACAATCGCAAGAGGGTCATCGTCTTTGTGGTGGTCCTGATCATCACCCTGGTCGCTACGGCTCTGTATCCCGTGATCGACAACGTGGCGTACTCCGGTTTCTTTGGAGCTGTCACCTTTGGCACCGGATCGGCCGCCATCATGAGGATCGCGAAGAGCTATCGCAGCGGCGGGTCCTTGTTCAGCATGGCGGAATATGAGACGTGGTGGGACTACAAGCAGGCTCGTGAAAACCTGCAGCCTCTCGACATTATCCTCGAGAGCGAGAATCGCTTTGCACCGAGTCGAATCACGAGCCTGTGGTCGCGGTCCGCGTGGACCCATTCTGGGCTTCTGGTCAGCAACCTGAGCGACTCGATCAAGAAGCTCTACGGTATCGCCACCCATGAAGAGCTGACGGCAGAGATCGAAGAGCTACGCCGACGTTCCAATCCGATGCAAGAACAGGAGTCTGCGCAGCTTCTGCAGCGGCTCCAACTTGAACTGGACGAAGAACTCTACGTATTCGAGGCGGTTCGCCCGGTTGTGGCACTCACGCCCCTGTGTACGTGGATGGCTGCCAAGGAACAGCACATGCCCTACAAGCTGCTCATCTGCCGCCAGCTCAGGATGTACGAGAGCCGAGCCTCGATTCAGTTGGACATGACAGGCATCGAGAGCCTTCTGCGCGAGGTTCACGGTTTTCCGTTCACGCTGGAAGTCAACCGCATCTTCCGAGCCAACTACCAGGCCAACACCCAGCCGTTTTCGGACTCGATTTTCTGCAGCGAGTTGGTGGCGGAAGCCTATCGGCGAGCAGGGCTCTTGACCGAGAAGCGGCTCTCGGCGAACTACTGCCCCAAGGACTTCTCCAAAGACTCGAAAACCACTCTCCTGCTGAACGCGCGTCTCGACGAGGCACAGCGGCTTCGGGCAGCACCCGCGGGCACCCCGGAAGCCACTGCTAGCTCTCTCCCCGATCAAGACGAGTAACACGTCCGTGTTCGCCGTCGATCACGACCCGCTCACCGTTCTCGACGATGCCCAGCAGGTTCTTCACCCCCACGACCGCAGGGATCCCCAGTTCTCTTGCCACCACGGCAGAGTGGGAAAGCGTGCTTCCCCGTTCGATCAGGATTGCGCTGCACGTCAAGAACAGTGGCGCCCAGCCGGGGTCAGTGCGTAAGGCAGTGAGGATGCGTCCGTTCAGATCCAGTTCATCACCGGGTGACCGGATGACTCTGATTTCTGCTTCCACCACACCCGGATAGCAGCCGACTCCCTGGAGCACTCGAGCATCCTTGTCTGCTTCGGGGATCTCTTCGTCCTGGCTCGGCAGGTTTTGATACACCGGAGACGGGGCGACGATACGGTGAGGCATTTCGAGCGCCTCGTAGGAAGCGTATTCCTGCTTGCGCGTACTGGCTAGCGGCCCCAGGGCGCTGGTGGTCGCCCGGCCTTCGTAGTAGTCCCTGATCTCCTGGATGCTGAGATAGAAGACATCCCGGCCTTCTGCCAGGATATTCATTCGGCTGAGGTGCACGCCCAGAGCCTGGTAGACTAGGCGGTAGAGGCCGAACATTCGAGTGCGGGCCAGGCGCATGGCCTCGCGGTTCTTCAGGGCGACGCGGGCAGCGACGAGGGCCTTTCGCACCCGTCGCCGACTCCACCAACCCACAGCCTCATCCATGGTCTTCTCTGCGGCAGATCGAAGTACCTGTTCCCGCTCGGTGAGCTTCTCCGGGACCAGGTCTTCCCGATCGACGTAGCTCGCCAGCACCTGGCCAATGAAGGAACTATCTTCGCGGTGAGTAATGGTTTCCAGCTTCAACTCCCCCATACACCGGTCGCCGTACCGCTCCAGGTATTGTCCGAACAACCGGGCCAGTTCGCTGCTGTAGTCAGACAGTTGCTCAACCGCGTCACCAGGCTTGCAGCCGATCAGTATCGCCCGAGCCTGCTCGTCTGTACGAATGGCGGTAGCGATGCCCATGAGTTGGCGTACCGGCTGGGTGGACTCGATGTCTTGTTCGCCCGCGAGAAGGCGATTCACCAGGTCATCGGGCTCGTCGATCCCGGCCTTCTCGAGGAATCGGCGTAATCGCCCCACCGACATCATCACGTAGAAGTCATTGATGATGGGAGTGTGCCAATCGGCAAGCATTTCGCGATCGAGTCGATCCAGCTTGTCCATCAGTTGGCTGTAGCTGGCCTCGCTGATGCCATCACGGTCCATCTGGGAGTAGGTCGATTCGAAGCGGCCGAGCCAGCTCACCACCTCGGTCTTGAGGCGTCGGAACTCGACCAGGAGGCGCACAAGCGTCCGCAGCACTCCGGGTGCACGTAGCATCTTCTCTGCGAAGCTCAGCTCTTCACCGGTGACAAAATCCACCGGCTCCTCCAAGCCGATCATCCTCTCCATGTCGGCCTTGTTCCTCCCGAAGGAGGGCAACAGCAGGAGTCCGCGGTACCAGTTGTTGATGTTGTAGTAGACCCGGCCGCCCACCAGGCCGAGCAGGTTCTGCAACATCCCGTCGTGCGCGCGAATCGTGCCTTCAGAGAGCCCCCCGATCCGCATGGTCTGCTCATACACACTGGCGTAGGCGCGTTGAGCAAAGCTGAAGGTCAGTGGGGTCGTTACACCACAGTAGCTCTCTTGAATGTTGCTGTTATCGAAGACGATCACTGGAGCTGCCAGATCGGGCTCGGGAGGCAGGGAGGTGATCGGGCGAGCCTGCAGGATGTAGACCTTGCCATCTTCCACGGTCCACTCGATGTCCATCGGTGCGTCGAAGAAGCGCTCCAGGCGAACCAACTCTTTGCCGAGCTGCGACAGTTGGTTGGGTGTAAGACAGCGCTGTTTTCGGCGCTCCTGCGGTACGTCAGCCTCGAGCGTCCCCGGCGCTCCGCTCGGGTCGGGAACTACACAGATGTCCTTGTCTGCGATCCGAGCCGAGAGTTCCTTGCCCGCGTGGTCCCACACGTAGTCATCCGTGTCGCACAGCCCCTGGACCACACCTTCCCCCTGGCCCCAGGCACCGCTTACCAGGCAGTGATCCCGGCGCCCGGTCACCGGGTGTGCCGTGAAGGCTACTCCTGAGGCTTCACCGGACAGCATGCGCTGAATCACGACCGCGACTGCCGGCAGCCCGTCCAGAGCCGCATTCAATCGGTACAGGAGTGCGTGGGCCGAGAACGCGGAGCCCCAACACCTGGCGACGGCCCCAGGCACGTCCGCGTCGCCCTGAAAGAGAAAGGAATCCAGTTGTCCTGCAAAGGAATGGGCCTCTGAATCTTCGCCGACCATAGAGCTTCGAACTGCCCACGGCCCTCCTCCTAGTTCGCTGAGTCTGGCGGCGAAGTCGATGCCACTGCGTTGCGCGATGTCGATACACTCCACCTGCTCACGCATGAATGCCGAGGCGGCATCCAGGGCGTTTCGTCCCTCGCTGGACGTGACGTCCACGCCTTCGAGAGAGCGCAGCTTCTCGAGCAGAATCTCGGTCAACCCCGACGCTTCCATGCCTGCCAGGCAGAACTCCGCTGGGACGACCGTCCACTCGGGGACCTGTGCACCGGCATCGTGGAGTCGGGCGAGGCCCCATGCCTTGCCACCCACTTTGGATTCGCCGGCTGCCAGCGCCTGGCCTGGTGTCAGAAGTGTCATAAGCCTGGGCCTCTAAGACCAGACCAGTCCGCGCTCGACCAGGGTCGCCGAGAGCACCAGTACGTACGTAGTCAGCATAGCCAGGCCCACCATCCCCTCGGAGGTCTTCGCGGTACGGGCCGATGGGCTCTTCCTGAATTGTTGCAGAGCCCACACGGCCGGCACCATCGTGGCCAACAAGAGCCCCCCCCGGTAGAGCGGCATCTGTTGCGAAAACACGGATCTGAGTATGAGAGCAGATGTGGCCATGGTTGCGATGAGCAGGCAAATGACCACGACCGGAGCACGGGTCGTGCCGAAGACTTTCGTGTAAGAGTCGATGGTCTCTCGCTCATCTCCTGGAGCTTTGAGCTTGCGGGTAACTTCCAGCGAGGCACCGGCCAGAAAGGCCAGCGCTGCCAGCAGACCCACCTCTGCGGGCAGGGTCTGCTTCATGGCACCGATTTGAGCCATCCAGAGCAGAGCCAGTGGCATGACGACCATGTGTGAGATGGCGTACAGCAAGAGGCGCTTCTCCAGCCACTCTCCACAGAAGAACTCGGCGGCCATCAACAGGCTCCAACCAAGAGCAATGAGCCAGAACAATGGAATCAGGCCCCAACCCCCGTCGAGGTAGAAGGAAATTCCAGCCTGCAGCCCGATTGCCATCGCCCCCAGGACCTTGAGGTGACCCAGGGTGATCCGACCCGATTGAAGCACCCGCTCAGGGTGGTTGTGGCAATCGAGTTCGTAGTCCTTGTGCTCATCGAAGATCCGCAACACCAGGAAGAAGGCCCAGACTGCGAAGAATCCGAGGATGTCACGTGCACCGACGCTGATCTCTCCGTCGGTGACCCACATGCGGCCGAGCGCCAGCGCGGAAAGGTAGAGCACGAGGAAGAGAACGGCGTTCGCAAGGGGAAAACGTTCGTTCGCCCAAGCACCAAGTCGAAACAACACCGGGGCCTCGGAATTCAAGCCTGTTTCGTCTGCTGAACCGTTCATTGGCGCCCGATCATACTCTCTCGCGCCGCTGAGGTACTCTCTCGGACACCGAAGCTCTTCGGATGTCGGAGAAGTAGATGCAGGACGCTGGCGGCGGCTCAGTGAACATTGCTGGACCCGTACTTCAGCACGTGCGGCGTGTGCCGGACATGATCGCCCTAGTGGTGCCGCAGCTCAGCGCCGATGGGACCACGTACTCCGAGACAACGATGAGCTACCGAGAGCTCGGAGAGCGCATCGCCCAGTGTCAGAGCGGGTTGGCTGGGCAGGGCTTCAAGAGAGGATCACGGATCATCCTCATGGCTCCTCTGTCAGTAGACCTCTATGCACTTCTTCTGGGGATCTTTGCCGCGGGAATGTCCGCGGTGTTCATCGACACGGGGATGAGCAGAAAGAAGGTCATGCAGGCCATCTCAGACTCCCAGGCCGATGCGATTGTCAGCGTCGGGGCGCTGCTGAAATACCGCCTGTTGCTACCCGCTTTGTGGGGATTGAAAAAGTTCAGCGTAGATTCGAGTGGCTGGGGGCTTTCGCCCATGGCCAACCTGTTTGCCGAAGACGCAGCGCAACGGGACTGCGTGGCTACGGATCCCGACGAGCAGGCGCTGATCACCTTCACTTCTGGAAGCACGGGCCGGCCGAAGGGAGCAGACCGCACCCAGGGTTTGCTCACTGCACAGCACCTGGCGCTCGCCGAGCACTTTCCGAACCAGGACCATGAAGTAGACATGCCCTGTTTTCCGGTGGTGACACTGCACAACCTGTGTTCGGGGATCCCCACCATCTTGCCGGCGGTCGATTTCAGGGCGCCGGCCACGGTAGACCCGATCTTTGTCTTCGAGCAGATCGAACGTTGGGGTGTTACCAGGATGAGCGGAGCGCCCGCCTACATCGACAAGATCGTGGCGCACCTGGAGGCCACGGACGGCAGAGAAACCCGCATTCGGGGCCTTGCAGTGGGTGGGGCTCCCGTTCCCATCGGTTTGTGCGAACGCATCCTGGCTGTCTTTCCCAACTGCGACGCTCAGGTGGTCTATGGATCCACTGAGGCCGAGCCCATTGCCAGCGTCGGAATGGTTGAAGTGGTCGCTGAAGCAGAACGAGCCGAGCAGCTGGGACTGCTGGTCGGCACCTGTGCCCACGTCGCCGAGGTAGCCCTGGTATCACTGCCGGCGGACCAGTCCCGACTGGATGAACGCGGCATCGAACCATACCGCGTGGCTACCGGCACACCCGGGGAGCTGATTGTGTCGGGCCCCCACGTCAACCGCGGCTACCTCAACAATCCAACGGCCGACCAGGCGAACAAGCTGTACGGCAACGATGGGGTGATCTGGCACCGCACCGGTGATGTAGCCACCTTCGATGAGCAGAACCGGCTCTGGCTCCAGGGTCGCGTCAAGGACCTGGTTCAGTACGGCGAACTGCAACTACAGCCCCTTCCCGTCGAGGCGGCTCTGGACAAAGTCGAAGGGGTCGAGAGGGCAGCTCTGATCCAAACCCAGAAGGGCGCACGCTGTGTGTTGGCGTTGGAAGCATCGAGAAGTCTCGACGACCTGCAACCCGAGCTCGACCGGGAACTGGGGCGCTTCCAGCTGCAGGGGATCAAAATCTCACTCGTGTCTCCGATCCCAATGGACTATCGACACAACAGCAAGATCGACCGGGTCGGCCTGCGCGCACGGTTGGAGAGTTGATGCGAGAGACCCCGTCGCTGAAGAGTGAGATCGCCGAGAAGATGGACTTCGAGCAGGTGCGCTACTCCCAGGTATGGGAGGACCACCTGCTCCTGGAACGCGGTCTCCAGGTGGGGCCTGGGGATGATGTGTTGTCCATTTGCAGTGGCGGCTGCAATGCCCTGGCGCTGCTTCTCATGGAGCCGCACAGTGTCACCACCATTGACATGAATCCCGCGCAGAGTGCGCTACTCGAACTGAAGCTCGCCGGGATCCGCGTGCTCAGCCACCCCGAGTTCGCCTGCCTCGTCGGGGCGCGGCAGGGGCACGACCGATTGGCTCTCTTCTCTCGCCTGAAGAGCGAACTGTCTGATGCCGCAGTCGCGTTCTGGGAGTCCACGCTCGAAGCACTGCAGGCGGGACTCATTCACAGCGGCCGTCTCGAGACCTACCTCGAAACCTTCCGGCAGGAGCATCTCTCGAAGCTCTGGTCCGAAGAGCTGATGACTCGTCTCTTCGCAGAGCGCAACCTTGGCCGCCAGGCCGAGATCTTCCGCAGCGAGGCAGCTACACCCGCCTTCGAGGAGTGCTTTCGTTGGTACTTTGGTCGCGAAAAGATGGCTGAACAGGGTCGGGATCCAGCCCAGTTTGAGCACGTGACCGAAGGAGACGTGGGAGCCTACTTCTTCGCACGCTTCTGTGATGCATGCACAAGGCTGCCGCTTCACGACAACTTCTACATGGAGTCCTTTCTTACCGCGAAGCATCGGGACCTGGACATCGGCCCGCCGTATCTTCGGCCGAGGAATTTCGAGCGTTTGAAGAGCCTTGTCGACAGGGTGAACATCTACACGGGTGAGCTGGAGACCTACCTCTATGAGCAACCGCCTCAACGGTTCTCCAAGGCCAATCTCAGCGACATCTTCGAGTACATGAGTCCCGAACTGAGTGACTCTGTGTTCCAGGCCCTGGCCAGTCAATTCCGGGTAGGGGGCCGCATCGCGTACTGGAACCTGCTGGTTCCCCGCAGCAGTTCGGCGACACAGCAGGGGCTTCGACACCACGACGAACTGAGTGCGCGGATCCATCGCCAGGACCGTTCCTGGTTCTATCGCTCCTTCCATGTCGAGTCGGTGGAGGCCAGATGAACTCGCTGATCCGCTATCGCCGCATCCTGCTGATCCTGGTCCTCCTGGTCACAGCTGTATTGAGTGTCGGCGTGAAGACGGCCGCTGAGCCCGACAACAGCCTTAGCGTGTGGTTCCTCGAGGATGACCCGCAGCTCGAAGAGTATCGGCGTTTCCACGAACTGTTCGGCAACGACGAAGTCATCCTGCTGCACGTGACAGATGCCGGCGGCATCTTTCAGCCTGTCCTGCTCCGGCAGCTCGAGAAAATGAGCAGCGCCCTAGAAGCCCAGGAAGGGGTCGCCCGTGTGTATTCGATTCTGAACGCACAGGCTGCGTTGACGACTCCGGAAGGTGCGAAAGTCACTCGACTCTTTCCCGACGGCATCCCCGAGGACGCCGAATCCTTGCGTTCGATCCAGGAGTTGGCCACGGCCAACGAGCTCCTGGTGGACCGGCTGATCTCGGCCGACGCCACCCAGGCCATGCTGTGGATCCAGATGGCGGTCATGGAGGACTTCGACAATCAACGCGACCGGATCGTGGACGGGGTGAACGCGACCGTCGACAGCCACCTCGCGACCACCCATCACGCGATGGGAGGCATGGGGGTCATCTACTCGGGACTCAACAGGATCACGCAGCGGGATTTCGGGATTTTCATTTCGATCACCTACCTGCTGATGTTCGGCGTGCTGTGGTGGATCTTCCGAAACGCGAAGTTCGTGCTCGCAACCGTGGGGGTCATCACGGTCGGAACCGTGGTGTCCCTGGGCACCTACGGGCTGCTGGGCCACCGCCTGAACATGGTCACAGTGCTCCTTCCAACCCTGGTGATTGTGCTGGGGATCGCAGACGCTGTTCACTTTCCCACTTCCCTTCTCGCCGAGGTGAAGAAGACACCCGGGGACCGGAATGCGGCGATTCGCCGAGGGATGGCCGCCATCCTGCTCCCTTGCATAATGACGACACTGACCACCGTGGCCGGCTTTCTTGCGCTGGCCACCGCTCCCATGGCCGTGGTGCGTGACCTGGGGATATTCGCGGCCATCGGGGTCGCTGCTGCGCTCTTCGCGAGCACGGTGTTCATGCTGCACGTGGGTATGACCATCAAAGAAGGCACGAGCTTGCCGGATCACCCGCGCATCAACTCGTTCCTGGGCGGCTGTGCCAACCTCTTGCGAACGAAGTTTTCGCTGGTGGCAGCGCTCTTTGTCGGCGTGTGTGCTCTGAGCCTCTACGGAGCACTCCACCTCGAAGCCGACACCTACACTCTGGGTTACCTGCCTGACGACCACGAGGTGGTCACCGATCACCACGGAATTGTAACGAGCTGGGGTGACTACTTTCCGGTGGAATACCTGGTGTCACCGCGGCAGGGTTTGACCGTTCACAGTCCCGAAATACTTGACGCCATCGAGGGGTTCGAGCGCGCCACAACGGCGCTGCCAGAGATTCGAAACAGCTTCAGCCATGCAGCCTTGTATCGCCAGGCGCAGGGTGGCTATACGCCGGCGATCGACGTGTCTGACCTCGAGTGGGACAGGGCTTTACCCCAGTCCCGTGACAACGTGTTTGTGAATCGGATCACCCAGGATGGTGACATCGCCCGAATCACCATGGTCGGAGCCATGCAGAGTGCGGCAGTTCTTGGCCGAATACTCGACCAGGTCGATGTGCTGGCCAAAGAGAGCTTTGGCGATCTCGCCGAGGTCCATGCCACCGGATACACGCCGCTTTATGTGCAGATCGTGGACTATGTACTCACGAGCCAGACACGGGCCTTCTTCATCGCCCTCGGAATCATCTTTGTGCTCATGTTGCTGTGGCTGCGCTCTCTGCGGCTGGCGCTTCTCAGCCTGGTCGCCAATGCACTGCCCGTCGGCATCATGTTGACGACCATGTTCTTGATGGGACTGGAACTCGACATTGCCAGCGCCACAATCGCCGCCATTGTGTTGGGCGTGGCGATCGATGACACCATTCACTTTCTCTACCACTGGCGTGAGTCGGAGCGGGCGGGAAAGAGCTGGGACGAGTGCCTGGACTATTGCTACGAGCATGCGGGTGTCCCCGCGGTGATCACGACCCTACTCCTGATGGTGGGCTTCCCCGTCCTCATGCTGGCACAGGTTAAGACCGTGTTCTTCTTTGGACTGCTCACTACAATCGCTGCTGCCGCGGCTCTATTCAGTGACCTCTTCGCCCTGCCTTTGTTGTTGAAGGTCTGGCCACATCACTCTCAAGACAGCGAATAGGACCCCTATGACTTCGTCAGATATTGGAGAGATTACGGCAACTCGGTTCGAGACCGGCGCTTACTCCATCTCATTTGACATCAATGGTGAGCTGCGGGAGGGGCGAGTCGTCGAGATCAGCCACCGAGAGCTTCGGGTGAGCTTTGCCAAAGGCATTCACCCCGCCCTCGAGAATGGGGTTGTGCTGTCTTCGGTTCGGCTCTTCGGTGGAAAGCCACAGGTCGAACGGGACATTGCACTCTGCGTAGTCGGTCCGGTCCTGCCCGCAGATGAGCCACAGCTACTCTGTCTGCGCGCCCACAACGACACGACGCGCGCAGACCTGTGGAAGCTGCTCGCAGGGCTATCCGGGAGTGCACTGAGCAGTGAGGAGGACGGCGGCGGGGCTCTGGCCACGAGGCCGCCTCGAATTCCGGCCCGGGGGATCTACACGGAAGAGGCTCGCCTGGAACGGCTGAACTTCGTGAGGCAACAAAGCCGTGCTCCGCTCGACACGATCGAGACATTCACCATGAGACCGGAGCGGCTGACCGGCAACGTCGAGAACCTCATTGGCAGCGTGGGGATCCCTGTGGGTGTCGCGGGCCCCCTGTTGTTCCGGGGTGAGGATGTTCAGGGTCCTGTCCTTGCACCGTTGGCGACCACGGAAGGAGCGCTGGTGGCCTCGGCCACCCGAGGGGCGAACGCCATTACTCGTTCCGGTGGGGTCAGCACACGGGTGATCCGACAACGAATGATGCGGGTCCCGCTCTTCATCCTGTCGGACACCCGGGCTGCCTCTCTGTTCTGCCGCTGGATCCCTGACCATGCCGACGAGATCCGAGAGCAGGTCGAAACGGTGAGTCGCCACGCAAGACTGATCTCGGTCGAGCCAACGGTATTGGGGCACATGGTTCACGTGGCCTTTGTCTACGAGACCGGTGATGCCGCTGGTCAGAACATGACGACCACATGCACGTGGAAAGCCTGCCAGTGGATGTTGGAACAGATGAAGCACTACGACGAGATTACCTTCGACAACTTCATCGTCGAAGCCAACATGTCGGGCGACAAGAAGGTCAACTACAACAGCTTCATCAAGGGGCGTGGCACTCGTGTACTGGCAGAAGCGTTCCTGAGCGAAGAAGTCCTCCAGGCCGTACTGAAAGTCGAGAGCAAGCAGCTCGTGGCAGCTCACCAGGGTTTTCTCAGTGGCAGCATCCAGGTGGGCATGGTGGGTTACAACATCAATGTGGCGAACATCGTCGCGGCGATGTTCACAGCCTGTGGTCAAGACATTGCGTGCGTGCACGAGTCGAGCCTCGCCCAACTGCATATCGAAGCTGTCGAGGGTGGGCTCTACGCCAGCCTGCTCATGCCGAGCCTCATCGTGGGCACAGTGGGTGGCGGTACGCACCTGGACAACCAGCAGGAATACCTGCAGCTCATGGGCTGCGCTGGTGGTGGGAACGCGCGCCGCCTGGCAGAGATCATTGCCGGTTTCTGCCTGAGCCTCGACCTGTCGACTCTCAGCGCCATAGCCAGCGGTCAATTTGCGACGGCCCACGAAAAACTGGGGCGAAACCGCCCTGTGGAATGGCTGAAGCGCCAGGACCTGGATGCTTCCTTCTTCAGCCAGTGCATGAGAGAGGCCTTGGCTGACGAGACCATCGAGGTGACCGGCGTCGTTCCCATCGAGACCTTCAAGATGGGGAGCAGCATCATCACCGAGTTGACGGCGCGCAAGGTGGACAAGCTGGTGGGGCACTTTCCGTTCACGCTGGACTTCAAGACAAAGTCGGGAAACGAACAGAGCGTCGACATCCTCGCCAAGGTGAAGCCCCTGGACGACGAAGTAGTGCTGATGATCAACAGCATGGCGGTGATGTGTGGCGGAAAGCTCGCCTCTGCCCACAACAAGTTCAAGAAAAAGCTCGGCTTCACAGGCTGCCACACCCGCGAATTGGGGGTCTTTTCGCAGACCGACGAGCGCTTCCTGAAGTACCTTCCGAAAGTCTACGGTCTGCACGAAGACCCTACCCGCGAGGCCTACATCGTCGTGATGGAGCTGCTCCAGGGCATGGAACTCATGGACACCGCCGACGATGTCAGCGGCTGGCAACCACAGCACATCGAGGCGGTGGTCAGGGGCATCGCCGAGGTGCACAGCGTCTGGTATGGACGCGAAGAGGAGCTGGGGAAACAGCCCTGGCTGGGTCCCGTCCTGACGAGTGCAGATATGGTCGAGATGACCCCGTTGTGGGAGGCCCTGGAGCTACACAGCGCCGAAGAATTTCCTGAGATGCTGTCCAGGGGCATGCTCCAATACCACCTGGACCTCGTCCGTAGTCTCGGCGACTGGTGGCCGAAGATGGAGGCCATGCCGCGGACCCTGATCCACAATGACTTCAACCCGAGAAATGTGTGCCTGAGACCCACCGAGGACGGGCCAAAGTTGTGTGTCTACGACTGGGAGCTCGCCACCCTGGGCCTGCCGCAGCACGACCTCGCGGAGTTCCTGCTCTTCGTTCTCGGAGACAATCCAGAGGCCTCAGATGTCAGTCGCTACGTGGAGCTACATCGGCTGACACTACAGGAGTGCTCCGGACAGGAGATCGATCCCATCACCTGGCGCGAAGGCTATCGATGGGCCTTGAACGACCTCGTGGTCAATCGGTTGGCTCTGTACATGATGGCCCATACCTTCCGACGCTACGGCTTCATGGAACGAGTGGTGGCCACGGCGCGGATCCTGGCCCCCCTCGGTGCTGGATGATCCCCGCGCAGTCCCAGTCAGGCTGCGGAGCTACCCACTAAGGGCAACATGCCGCGTGAACCAGCACCGCTCGAACCTTTCCGAGTGCACCTTCTATTTTGGGCTGACCGACATTCTTAATATTGCTTGCAAGCGCTAGCAGTGATGGCGGTAGCTGGGGCGGTACGAGTCGTGCTCTCCACTCCTTCCACTCAGCGCAGCCAAGGCATGTGATCTGGGTAAGGATGCGCTGAGCTAGTCTTCGTGTACAGATGTCGATGGGAAGCTCAAGGACCTCGAACAGGACGACGATGACCGTCCCCCCGAAGGGCAACTACCAGGTGACTGTTCAGACGGCGCCGAGGCAATGGCGCCGAACCTGCAGCCTAGCCCGGATCCGCCATGCAGGTGGCGCACCTTGGCAGCCTGTTCCCAAGGCGATCGGGTAGGCTCGATCCGGGAGACGAAACGTTGCGCGAATCCGCCAGCCCCGACTTTGCCCTCCTGCTGCACCTGGTAGTCCTAGCCCTGTGTTGCGCCGCCGTGTGCGGAGGCTGCACTGCAGCCGACGACGAGCCACCGCCGGGCGATGTCGACCCGCTAAGTTGGTCATTGGAACAACCGGGGCCCTACGGCGTGGGCTTCGCCCACTGGGAAACCAGCTACCTGCCCCCCGGATCGGACGTGCAACGGACCGTACCCGTGAGCCTCTGGTACCCCACCGAGGATACAAGCGGTGAGGGCATCACCTACGAGTTCATCTTCGCGGATGACGACAGTTGGCTAGACGCTGCTCCAGCAGCTTCCGTGTACCAGGGCGGCTACCCCGTGCATGCGTACAGCCACGGACACATGGGGTTTGCCGGCAGCAGTTCGTTCCTGATGCGCACCTTTGCCTCGCACGGCTGGGTCGCGGTCGCCCCAGACCACCTCGGCAACACGCTGAGCACCAACACCGAGCCGCGGCCGCTGAGCCTGTGGCTGAACCGCGCCGGGGACGTGAGCGCGGCCCTGGACTCCTTGCTGCAGCGGGCACCGGAACTGCTGGGCGGCGAGGTCGATCCCGACCGTTCGGTGCTCAGTGGCCACAGTTTCGGTGGCTACACCACCTGGTCCGCCATGGGTGCGGCCTATGACCGGCCGCGCATCGAAGCCCGTTGCGCCGCCGGCGACTACCCCCAGGACCAGTGCAGCGACGCGCTGCTCGATGCCTTCGAGGCCGGGGCCAGCGACGAGCGCTTTGCCGCCGGAATCCCGCTGGCCGGCAAGGGCAGCGAGGACTGGTTCGGCGAGGACGGCCTGCGCGTCGTCGATCGCCCCATGCTGCAACTCAGCGGCAGCCTCGATGCCGGTGCCGTAGCTGGCGTCTGGGAACGAACCGAGGGCGTTGACCTCACCTGGGTCGACATCGAGGGCGGCTGCCACCAGTTGTTCGCCCTGGGCTCGTGCGACGAGGTTCCCACCGACGAGGGCTATTGGCTCGTCTCCACCTATGCCCTGGCCTTTGCCCGCCACCATGCCCTGGCCGATTTCAGCGCCGACACGCTGTCACTGCTCGACGGCTCACGCCTGCTCTCGGAGCGAGTCACTCTGCAGCAGCGGTAGCTGCCTGCCCATCGCTCTTGCCTTCGTCGGCGAAAGCGTCGATATAGTGGCAGCCTGCCGCAGGCGCGGCGCACAGCAGGGAGGCCACGATGACAGGCGAAATCCAACGAATCGCAGTGCTCGGAGCGGGGACTATGGGCCACGGAATCGCCCACGTGGCAGCCGTTTCGGGCTACCCATGCTCGCTGTTCGACCTGAACGAAGAGGCCCTCGACAAGGGGCTCGCGCAGGTGCAGGCAAACCTCAACAAGGGTATCTCCCGGGGCAAGGTCAGCGAAGAACAAATGGAAGCGGCACTTGCTCGTCTCGACGGCCACACCTCTCTGGGCGCCGCGGTAGACGAAGCGGACCTCGTAATCGAAGCCGTCCCGGAGATCATGTCCCTCAAGAAAAGCCTGTTTGCGGAGGTCAGCTCCCTGGCGCCGAGCCACGCGATCCTGGCTTCGAACACCAGCTCGCTCAGCCTAACGAAGATCGCCGAGGCTGCGCAGCGGCCTGAACAGGTCATCGGCATGCACTTCTTCAATCCCGTGCACATTCTCAAGTTACTCGAGATCGTGGTCGCCGAGCAGACCTCCGATGCCACCCTGGCCGCGGTGCGCGCGGTGGGGAGCCGCATGAACCGTGAGCTGGTGGTGGTGAAGGACTCACCTGGCTTCGCGAGCAGCCGCCTGGGACTGTGCCTCGGGCTGGAGGCAATTCGCATGGTGGAGCAGGGCGTCGCCTCGGCCGAGGACATCGACAAGGCCATGGTGCATGGCTACAAGCACCCCATGGGGCCGCTGAAACTCACGGATCTCGTCGGCCTCGATGTGCGGCTCAAGATCGCCGAGTACCTGCACCAGGAACTCGGCTCGGAGAGCTTTCGCCCCCCGGACCTGATGCGCCAGATGGTGGACCAGGGCAAGCTCGGCAAGAAGAGCGGCCAGGGCTTCTACTCGTGGGATTGACGGCAAATAGCCGCCCCCTCAGTCGTCGCTACTTGGCACCACCACGCTCTGCCGGCGCTCGACGCCACTCCAGTCGTCGCTGACCACCTGCCAGCCGCACTCCACGAGGCGCTGACCCAGTTGGTCCAGGACACCATCGAGACTGTCCGCAGAGGTGTCGATCTGGATATCTGCCTGGCTGTACAGGGGCGAGCGGGCGGCGAGAATCGCGCGCAATTCGGACATCGCGTTGTCACGATCTTCCATCGGACGATGGTCACCCTGGTCGACGACCCGCTGCATGTGGTCCTCGGGGCGCGCCTTCAGCCAGACCGTGGTGCAGACGCGCAGTAATTGCTGGTAGGCATCGAGGTTCGAAACGATGCCGCCAGACAGCGCCATAATCACCCGCTGATCGGACTTCAGCGTAGCACTCACGCACTGACTTTCGAGGCGCCGATAGTAGTCCTCTCCATGCAGTTCGAAGATCTCGCGCAGGCTGAGGCCGG
Source organism: uncultured Rickettsiales bacterium (assembly GCA_964490445.1). Lineage (GTDB taxonomy): Bacteria > Myxococcota_A > UBA796 > UBA9615 > UBA9615 > UBA6601. The sequence continues at coordinate 23,867 of CAZBDA010000069.1, forward strand.
CCTCGCTCTCGACCCGACGATCCAACTCGATGAAGTCCATTCCGAAGTGCGCCGCGAGTAGCGGCCCCACCGTGCTCTTTCCGCTGCCGCGAAGACCCACCAGAGCGATGGCACGCGGAACCGGCACGTCGCTGTCGGCCAACAGCTCAGGAAGCCGCAGATCGAGGGCCTCGGCAACCGCCGCCAGGCGGCCAATAGCGATGTTCGCCTCGCCCGCCTCGAGCTGCGAGTAGAAGCGCAGGCTGAGGCCAGCACGCTCGGCCACCTCTCGGGCGGTCTCGGCTCGCTCCTTGCGCGCCGATCGCACTCGTTTTGCTAGTAGTTTCAAAAGCTTGCGGGTTCTTCCATCCAACATAGAAGGCAATATACTGCATATATATTAGATTGAAAGCATTATTTTGCGTTTTTGTATTGATCAGATGCTCTCTATTGGTTACTGTCCGCGCCATGGCACAGGAAAGCACCAATCCTCCCGAGACCTTCTCGTTCCAGACTCATCCATCGCGCTATCGGCACCTGGATCTGAGCGTCGATGGAGCGGTCGCGACCATCACCTTCGACATCCAGGAGGAGCAGGGGCTCAAAGATGGCTACACCCTCAAGCTGAACTCCTATGACCTGAGCGTCGACATCGAGTTGGCCGATGCCGTGCAGCGACTGCGCTTCGAGCACCCCGAGGTAGCCGCGGTGGTAGTCACCAGCGCACTGGACGGCATGTTCAGCTCGGGCGCCAACATTTTCATGCTCGGCAGCAGCACGCACGCCTTCAAGGTGAACTTCTGCAAGTACACCAACGAAACCAGGCTCTACATCGAGGACGCCACCGAGCACAGCGGCCAGACCTACATCGCGGCGCTCAACGGCACCGCTTCGGGAGGCGGCTACGAGCTGCCCCTGGCCTGCGCTGACATCTGCCTGGTAGATGACCGACGCTCTGCTGTCGCGCTGCCCGAGGTGCCCTTTCTGGGCGTCCTGCCCGGTACCGGCGGCCTGACCCGGGTGGTCGACAAGCGCATGGTGCGGCGCGACCTGGCGGACATCTTCTCGACCCTGGCTGAGGGCATCAAGGGCAAACGGGCGGTCAAGTGGGGGCTTGTCGACGCCGTGTTCCCTTCGTCCACCTTCATGGAAAAGGTCCACGAGCGTGCAGCTGCAACCGCCGGCGAAGGCCACCCCGACTGCACGGGCATCAGCCTGGACGCCGTCGAACCCGAGATCGACGACGATGGCATTCGTTACAAGCATGTCGAACTCAGCTTTGGACCGGTAGACCGCACTGCAACCATCACCATGACGGTGCCGGACTCGCTGCCAGCCATCCCTACCAACCCAGCAGACCTGGGCGCCAGTTGGTTCGCTCTGCGGGCCTTCCGGGAGCTGGACGACCTGTTGCTTCGGCTGCGCTTCCACTACCCCGAGATCGGGCTGCTTCTGCTGCACACGCGCGGCAACTCTGAGGTGGTACTGGAGCTCGACGCACAACTGGTCGAACACGCTGAGCACTGGTTCGTGCGTGAAGTGCTGCTGCACATGAAGAGAGTCTTCAAGCGGCTCGACGTCAGCGCCAAGAGCATGTTTGCGCTCATCGACGAGGGATCCTGCTTCTCGGGCAGCCTGTTCGAACTGGCGCTGTCTGCCGACCGCAGCTACATGCTCGAAGAGGACGGCGTAGCCTTCCAGCTCAGCGATCTCAATTTTGGCCAGCTGGCGATGGGCAACGGCCTCAACCGGCTGCAGACCCGTTTCCTTGCGGATCCGGACCACGCTGCTTCGCTAAAGAGCAACCGAGATTCCCTCGATGCCGAGCAGGCCGAGGAGCTGGGCCTGGTCACCGCCGCCTTTGACGACCTCGACTGGGAAGACGAGATCCGCCTCGCGGTGGAAGAGCGCGTGAGCTTTTCACCCGACGCACTCACGGGGATGGAAGCGAACCTCCGCTTTGCCGGTCCCGAGACCCTCGAGACCAAGATCTTCGGCCGACTCTCGGCCTGGCAGAACTGGATTTTCCAGCGGCCCAATGCCGTCGGAACGAAGGGTGCTTTGACTTTGTACGGACAGCCTGAGAGCGCCGTATTCGACTACCGGAGAACCTGATGGGCAACGTAGCTCTCGACGACAAGATCCCCAACAACGTCAACCTGTCGGGGGACCGTAAGCTGCAAAGAGCGCTCGAATCCTGGCAGCCCAACTTCATCGACTGGTGGATGGACATGGGCCCCGAAGGCTTCCAGCAAGACCAGATCTACCTGCGCACTGCCATCTCGGTGGAGCGCGGTGGCTGGGCACACTTCGACTACGTCAAGATGCCCGACTACCGCTGGGGGATCTTCCTGACTCCTCCCGAGCAGGAGCGCACCATCCCCTTCGGTGACGAATTGGGCAAACCCGTCTGGGACAAGGTGCCGGGCGATGTCCGCAAGGAACTACGCCGCATCATCGTCACCCAGGGAGACACCGAGCCGGCATCAGTGGAGCAGCAGCGCCTGCTCGGAAAGACCGCGCCCAGCCTCTATGACCTGCGCAACCTGTTCCAGGTCAACGTCGAAGAGGGCCGCCACCTGTGGGCGATGGTCTACCTGCTGCACAACTTCTTCGGCCGCGATGGCCGCGAAGAGGCAGAAGACATGCTCATCCGCCGCTCCGGCAACGTCGACTCGCCGCGTATTCTCGGTGCCTTCAACAAGCCCATCGAGGACTGGTTGGCATTCTTCTGCTTCGCGATGTTCACCGATCGCGACGGCAAGTACCAACTAGCTGCTCTCGCCGAGAGTGGCTTCGACGCCCTCGCGCGCACCACCCAGTTCATGCTCACCGAAGAAGCCCACCACCTGTTCGTCGGTGAGACCGGCCTGCGCCGTGTCGTACAGCGCACCTGTGAGTTGATGAAAGAGGGCCCCGGAGAGGACGTCCGCGAGCGCGGTGGCATTCCCCTGGACATACTCCAGAAGTACATCAACGAGTGGTACTCAGCCTCGCTCGACCTGTTCGGTGCAGAGGATAGCTCCAACGCCGCCAGCTACTTCGCGCGCGGGCTCAAGGGCCGGTTCAAGGAGAGCAGCAACCGCTACGACGACCACGTCGCCCTCGAGGGTCACTACACGTTGAAGCGTCCCGAAGGCGGCCGACTGGTGGACGAAGACGTGCCCCTGCGCCGTGCCATGAACCTTGTACTACGCGATGCCTACGTCGAGGACTGCGTGCGTGCCCTGGACAAGTGGAACAAGACCCTGGACGAGCACGGCGTCGACTTCCAACTCGCTCTGCCGAGTGACCGCTTCAACCGCCTGCAGGGCTTGTACGCGGGGATGCCCTTCGATACGGACGGCGAGTTGCTCAGCCAACAGGACTACGATGCGAAGCGTGACACGCTGCTTCCCACCCAGGCCGACTACGACTACGTCCAGTCCTGTATGCAACAGGTGTACGAAGCGGGTAAGTTCGCCAACTGGATCGCGCCGCCGAAGAAGGGCATCAACGCACAGCCCCTAGACTTCCTGTACGCACAGTTCGACAGCCACGTTCGTCAGTAAGGCCACCCCATGCCCCGCACCTACTGGGACTACCTGCAGCTGCCGCAGTTGCTCACGCTGCAAGATGGCTTCGAGGCCAGCGAGGGAGACCTGCTCCCAGATGAACTGCACTTCATCCTGGTGCACCAGACCATGGAGTTGTGGTTCAAGCTGTTGCTCAGCGAGGTACGTCTCGCCCGCGACCA
>CAZBDA010000070.1:0-27409 GCA_964490445.1 uncultured Rickettsiales bacterium
TCTTGTCGGTTGCCGCCACCATCTACCCCGCCTGGAAGGCCGGCAAGCTGCAGCCGGTCGAGGCAATGCGTCACGTCTGAGGGAGTAACAAGCATGTCCATCGTCCAGGTACGCAACCTCACCCGCACCTACAAGCAGGGCTCCCTCGAAGTCCAGGCACTGCGCGGCGTCGATCTCGACATCGAGCCCGGCGAGTTCACCGTACTCATGGGCCCGTCTGGTTCCGGAAAGACCACCCTGCTCAACCAGATCGGCGCCCTGGACCTGCCTGACGGCGGCTCGGTCAAGGTCGAGGGTCGCGAGCTGGCAGGCATGAGCAAAGGCGAGCTCGCGAAGCTACGTCTCGATCGCCTCGGCTTCGTCTTCCAGGCCTACAACCTGGTGCCGGTGCTCAGCGCCTACGAAAACGCCGAGTTCGTGTTGCTGCTGCAGGGAGTGGCCGCGGCCGAGCGCCGCACGCGCGTCATGGCCTTGCTCGGCGAAGTCGGCCTCCGAGGCATGGAGGACCGCCGCCCCACCGAGCTGTCGGGAGGACAGCAGCAGCGGGTCGCCGTGGCCCGCGCCATCGCCGCCAACCCGGCCCTGGTGCTCGCCGACGAGCCCACCGCCAACCTCGACAGCGCCACCAGCGAAGAGCTCCTCGACACCATGGAATCTCTCAACCGGGAGCACGGAATCACCTTCCTGTTCGCCACCCACGACCCGCGGGTCAAAGACCGCGCGCGCAGAGTGGTGACCCTGGTCGACGGCAAAGTACAGTCGGACGAGAGGCGTTGACAGGAGCGCACCTTCGGCTGCCCATCGGGGCGCTGCTGCTCGGCGGCGTACTGGCCGTCCTCTCCGCGCCACAGCCGGCCGCCGCCCTCTCGGTGGTCGACAGCGAGAAATTCAGCCTCGATCTGGGCGGCGACATCAAGGGCCGCTTCGTCGCCGTCTTTCCCTATGAGCACCTGCTGATGCCCGACCAACCGGTAGGCCAGGCAGGCCTGCTGGGCCGAGCGCGCCTGGAGATGCGAGTCGGCCGTCTGCTGCAGTTGAGTGCTCACCACCAGCTCGGCGCCGACATCGTCTCGGGCGACCTGCCGATGACCGGTGCCGGCTTCGGCGACCCCACCGCAGCCGGAGTGCCCGAGGCCCTGAAACTGAGCTGGGCCGTGTTCGACGAAGACAGCGGCTTCACGCTGAGAGGACGCGTCGACCGCTTCGCGCTGCGCCTGCGTCTGCCGCACTTCGACCTCAAGGTAGGTCGCCAGCCTGTGTCCTTCGGCAGCTCGTACTTCTTCACGCCGCTGGACCTGGTGGCCCCCTTCAGCCCCACGGTGATTGACCGTGAGTACAAGCCCGGCGTCGATGCCGTACGCGCCGACGTGTACATCGGAACCGGGGGGCAGATCACCGCAGTGGCAGCCTATGCCGGCAGCTGGGACCTGGACGGATTGGTGCTCGCCGGCCATGGGCGGCTGTCGCTGGGCACCTGGGACTTCTCGCTACTGCTGGGCTCAATCCACCGCGACTTCGTCGCCGGCTTGGACCTGACCGGCTCCATTGCCGGAGTTTCGCTACGCGCATCTGCCACGGTGACCCTACCGCCCGGCTTCGAAGACGGCGACGCAGATCCCTTCTTGCGACTGGTGGCGGGCTTCGACCATCGCTTTCCCGCCGGCATCACGCTGCTCGGCGAGCTGTACTACCAGAGCGTCGGCGCCCTGCGTCCCGGTGGATACCTCGACTTCGCCCGCAGCGCGCGCTTCGAGCGCGGCGAGTTGTGGTCCATGGGCCGCCTCTACGCCGCCCTGAGCGTGGCTGCCGAATTGAATCCCATCGTCTCGATCAACGCCGGTCTCACCGTCAACCTGATCGACGCCAGCGCCCTGCTGAGCCCGGGACTGAGCTGGTCGATCTCCGACAACGCCGATCTCGTGGTCGGCGCAATGCTCGCCCTGGGCAAGAGGCCCGCGGACATCGAGTTGCAGGACCTCTTTTTGCCGGACGGATCCCCCATCGGCGAAGACGATATCAGCAGCGTGTTCCGCCCGCGCAGCGAGTTCGGCCTCTACCCGCACACGGCCTACCTGCAGATCAACTCGTACTTCTGAGCAACCTGGCCGGCGAGAGTCGCTCGGCGAGAGGGTGAGCCTCTCCATCCATGACGCAGGCCAGCACTTCGCCGGCAGCCAGCCCCTCGGTCATGCCGCGGCCCCCGAAGCCACCGAGCCAGTACAGCCCAGCCAGGCGTGGATCGGCGCCGGCTACGAACTGTCGGTCGGGAGCAAAGGTCCGCAGGCAGGCCCAGGAACGACGAACCCTCAGATCGGCGAGACTCGGCGCCACGGCGCGCAGCTTCTCACCGAGCAATTCCAGCGCATCGAGCGAGGTCGGCGGCACGCAGGGCTGCCACTCGGTTTCGTCGCAGGGGCTGGCAAGCAGCCCGCCGGTCTCGGGCCGAAAGTAGACCTCTTCACCGAGATTCCAGACCACCGGTGAGTTGGCCGGCAACTCCGCGTCGAGCACGGCGAGATGACGGCGCAGGGGAGTCAGCGGCAGAGGCGCACCCACGGCCTCTCCCAGCCCGGCCGACCAGGCGCCAGCGGCGTTCACTACCCGCGCTGCGCTCAGAGCCGTGCCATCGTCAAGTTCCACCCCGCAAACCTGCGGACCCTCGCAAAGGATGCGCTCCACCCCGCAGCCGGTCTTGACCCGCACCCCGGCCCCTCGTACCGCCCGGGCCAGCGCTTCGGTGACCGCGTGGATGTCGATGACCCCGTCGCCCTCGACCCACAGGCCGTGACGAGCTCCGCCACCGCTGAGGACCCCTGCGCGGGCCTCGAGTTGTTCGCCCTCGACCAGTTCAGCGGACACTCCCATAGGCTCGGCGTGCGCCGCCAGCGCTTGCAGGGGTTGCAACGAGCTCGCCGCATACACTCCACCGGTCTTCGCCAACCAGTCCTGTTGCAATCCACCGGGCCCCTCGTTCAGTAATTCTGCCGTCCGCAGGGCCAACTGCACGCCACTGGCGTCATCATCCAGCTGGCGATAAATGGCGGCGTTTCGGCCCGAAGAATGGCTCGCGAGAGCCGGCTCGCGCTCGACCAGGCACAGGCCTGTCCAGCCACGGCCGGCCAGGTGAAAGGCCGTCGCCAGGCCGGCGATTCCCCCGCCAATGATGATTGCCTCGTAGTGCTCGCCGGACTGCACCGAACTACGCTCCTGCTGGGCCGAGGATCCACCACGGCGAGAACGACTTCGCCGCGCTCCCTGGCCGCCGCATCCTAGCGACCGGGTGCGGTGGCGCAAGCCCGCAGCCTGCTCGTCCTCCATGGCGCCCCCAGCTATCCAATCAGTCCGCCCATAGAGAGGTTTCGGGCTAAGCTCGACTGGATGTCGCCGCACCGGACCCTCGCTCTGCTCGCCGCGTCCCTCTCGCTGGGTTGCGAAGCGCCTACCACCGAGCTTCCGCCAGGCGCCCCCGGAAACGACGATGGGGTCAGCATCGAACTGGGCGACGAGGTCCTCTGCGAGGCACCCGTGGCCAACGACCAGCCCATCCCCTACAGCGACATCACCGATGCCGCGACGATGCGCTACGCGACGGCAACGCCAACCTGGGACGGTAGCCAGAACGGCTACTCTTCCGTCGACATCGAATTGGCCGGGGGAATGGTGGCCGCCGATCTTGATGGCGATGGAAACCTCGACCTTCTGATCACCGATCACGGCGAGCCAGCTCGCCTGTTCCTGGGGAACGGCGACGGTGATTTTTCCCAGGTCTCGGCAGCGGCGCGTGGCATCGACACGAGCGGTGCCTACCTCGTCGGCGCTTCCGCAGCAGACATCAACGGCGACGACCGGCCCGACCTCTACCTGCTGGCCAGCGAGGGCAACCTGTTGTTCATCAACGAGGGCGAAGGCACCTTCAGTGAGCGCGCAGAGGAGTACGGGCTGGTTGGCGGCGAGCGGCGCTCGGCAACTGCAGCCTGGGCAGACGTAGACCACGATGGCGACCTCGACGTCCTGGTGGTCAACCACGGCCGTGGGTCCACCGCCCAACACATGTCCGACCCTCCCCAGGAAGACCAGTTCTTCGTGCGCGAAGGCGACCTCTTCGACGATCGGATCGACCGGATCTACCCCGCAGTTGACCGCGACGGCTACGGCTTTGCAGCAGGTTGGTTCGATGCCGATGACGATGGCCTGCTGGACCTGTACATCGTCAATGACCTCGCCGCCGTCGGCAACGGGAATCCGCCCAACTACTTCGCCCACAACCTCGGACTCGACGAGGGCGGGGAACCTGTTTTCGAGGAGGGAACGGAAAGCCACCTCAGCATGCCCATGCTCGCAATGGGACTGGCTGTCGGAGACCTGGACGGCGACTCTGATCTCGACCTGCACGTCAGCAACGCCGGCCGAACCTTCCTGGCGCGCAACGACGGAGACCTGCTGTTCACGGACATCTCGCTGAGCCTCGCCGAGCACAGTGAGGGCCCACGCGGCGACATCTCCTGGAGCACCGAGTTCTTCGACCAGGACAACGACGGCCAACTGGAGTTGTTCTGCGCTTTTGGACACATGCCCACCAAAACCGGCGGACACCACCCCAATGGCACCGTCAACGCCGAGCAACAACATGACGCGCTGTGGCAACGGAACGAGGATGGCGAGAGCTTCGAGGACATCGCCACCTCAGTAGGGATCGATTCTCCCCTGAGCACGCGCACCGTCATCGCCGCGGACTTCGACAGAAACGGCTTCCTCGACGTGGTCACCTGGGCCATTCATGACGGTCCTCGTCTGTACCAGGCCGCCTGCAGTGAGCGCAGTTGGTTGCTCGTACACCTGGATATGCCCGGTACCTTGAACCGCGACGCTATCGGCGCCCGCGTCGAGGCCTGGGCCAACGGGGAGCCGTTGGCACTGCGTGAGATGACTGCCGGCTCGACAGGCGCGATGACTGCCGGCCCGCCGGAGGTCCACCTGGGCCTCGGCCTGCACGACCAGGTAGAGCTCCGGGTTCGCTGGCCGAACGGCCGGGAGACGGTACACCCCGACATTCCCACCCGACGAGAAGTTCGCCTGGTCATGGCTGAGGGCCCATGATGTCTGCCACGGTTGCGCTGTCCTGGCGGCTGGCTCCGCTATGCATGGTACTGCTGGCAGGCTGTAGCCAACCTGAACCCCAGCTACGCCTACAACAGGACGAACTGCCTACCTGCGAACAACCGGTCGAGCAGCCGGGCGCACTCACCGACAGCACGACGGACTCAGCGGTCGATTTCGTTCATTCCCCGGCCGGCCTCGACATCGAGCTTTCACGTCTTGACGGACACGTCGAAGAGTTGAGCGCTGGCGTGGTCGCCGCAGACCTGGACAACGATGACTGGATCGACCTGTTCCTGCCCCAACTGGGGGGGGCCAACGGACTGTACTGGGGCGGGCCAGGCACGAGCTACACCTCTGCCGGGACAGACCACATCGCTGCCCTCGCGGACGAGTTCTCTCAAGGCGGCAGCGTCGCGGACTTTGACGGCGATGGCCTGCTCGACCTGCTGATTGTCGGCCGAGAGAGCCTGGCCCTGCTGCGCAACCAGGGAGAACGCCGGTTCGAAGACGTGACCGAGCAGATGGGACTCGAGCCCGAGCCGGGCACCAGCGCCTCCAGCGCCTGGGCGGACTTCGACGGAGACGGTGACCTGGACCTGTTCGTCGGCAACTACGGAGAGGCAGCCGAGCCGGGACCCGAGAGCAATGGCTGGAACAGCCTCTGGCGTAATGACGGGGACCATTTCACCGACATCGGCGAAAGCCTTCGCGGCACGATGGAGCGACCGGGCCAGACAATCCACGCCAGCTGGCGGGATTTCGACTATGACGGCGACCCAGACCTGCTGGTCCTCAACGACCGGGGCGCTGTGCTGGAAAGCTCCGTGCTGCTCGAAAACCAGGGCGACGACGAGCTACCCGGGGGCCGCTGGTTGGAGCGACTGCGAGACGCCCTTGCCGGCCCCCTACTTCAGCCGATGGGCGCATCGATCATCGACCTCGATGGTGATGGGCTGCGTGACCTGTGGGTCAGCAACATCGGCAGGACCCAGGCCTACCTGGGGCAAGGCAATTGGCAATTCCTCGATGTCAGCCTGTCCTGGACGGAAGACCTGAGTTCGTGGCAGCACGCCGTCTCGTGGGCGGTCGTCGACCTGGACCTGGCAGGCCACGGAGACCCTGGCGTACTGCTCACCTACGGGCCTCTGTCACATTCACTCGAGGCTGAGGAGCAACAGGAATGGCTGAACCAGGGCGACCGCTACCTACGCCAGCAGCGCGACGAAGACGGAACGGTGCGCTTCGTGGCAACCGATGACGTGTTCCCTGTCGACACCACAGGCAACTCTCGCGGCGTAGCTCGAGCCGACCTCAACCGGGATGGAGTCCCGGACGTGGTCATCGGCCGCATCGAGGCGAGCCCACTTGTGCTGCTCGGCCGCTGCACCGATGCACAACGCCTGGTAGTCAATCTCCGCGACCCCAACAGCCGAAACCGCTTCGCCATCGGTGCCCTGGTGACAGTCACCGCCGGAGGTAGGTCCCAGGTTCGCGAGGTCTCGGCAGACGGCCCGGGCCCGTTCAGCGGCAGCGACCCCGCCCTTCTCTTTGGGCTGGGCGATGCGAGCCAGGTGGACGCCCTGACCATCCGTTGGCCCAACGGAGACAGTGAGACGTTCACACAGTTGTGTGCTCACTGCCGCATCACGGTGCACGCTCCAGCCCCTTGAGATTTTGGCAAGCACTGCACCGCTGCAGGGCTTTGCGATAAGGTGAATGCCATGCGAACCAGCTTCATCGCCCTGCTCGCCGCTCTTCTCACTGCCGGAATTTGCGGCTGCAAAGCGGGCCCGGATCCCGCCATACAGGCCGAGGCAAAAGACTCGACCAAGCCCCAAGGCGAGGTCTCCGAAACGGCGCACGGTGCGACCAGCGGGCTCGCCAATGCCAGCAAGCAGCCCGGCAAGGAGAAAGGCCCGCAGATCACCTTCCTCGAGTACATCATCATCGAGTCCCAGATCCGCTGTGTCGCAAAACACCTGGCGGCTGATCCCGCGGGATCGCAGGCCGCGACCCTCAAGGTGCTCGCTCACCACAAGATCAACTCGACATGGCTCGAGAGTACTCGGAAGCTGGCGCAGGACGACGGCCAGAAGAGCAGTAAGACCGCAGATTTGCTGGAGGAAGCTCGCACCACGGTGTGCCCGAGCGACAAGCCCAACGAAGAGCTGGTAGCCATACTCGCGGCTGAAGCTCCTCCACCTGCGGCCGCTCCGGCGGACTCCCCTGCGAGTCTCTGAGCCACAGGACTCTACGAAGCAAGCACATGCGCAGCACCGCCGCAGGAGACGGTCCTGCACAAGCAGCGTTGCTCTGCGCACTGCTGGCCACCCTACTGGTCACCGGACCGCTACTGCTCGGCGCCGGCGTGGATATGCCGGTCGACGCCCTGTACTTCCATCTCTCCAGCTGGGAATGGCTCCACTATGCGTGGAACCACGACCAGAACCCCTGGTGGGTGCCGGGTACCCTGGGAGGCGTCAGCCTGTATGCCAACGTCGTACCGATGGGGCCCTTCTACCCCGCTGCGTGGTCACTGAAGTTCCTGGGCGCCACTTCGGCACTGCCACTAGTGGCCCTGCTTCACGGCTTCGCCATCGTCCTGGCCATTCGCTGGATGTGTCGTTGCTTTGGGGTCGGCAGGCTGGCCGCGACGCTCGCGGGAGTTGGGCTGATGCTCGGCACGGTGGGGGGCGGCACCTGGATCGAATTGCGAGCCGACACCATGGCGACGCTGCTCTGGTTCCCTGTGCTCCTCGGTGCACAGGAGCGCCTGTCGCACTGTCCTTCTCGGCGCGGACGGAGCTTCTGGGCTGCGCTGGCGGGAGGAGCCCTCGCCCTGTTGCTACTCGGATCCCATCCGCGCTGGTCGGCCGCTGCCTGCGGCGCCTTCGCCCTGTGGTCCTTGCTACGCGGGCTGGATCTACGCTGGTCCCTGCTGATTGGCATTCTGGGCCTGTCGGGCGGCATGCCCGGCTACCTGCCCAGCCTGGAGCAGTTGGCACAGATCACTGACTTCGGCGAGCGTCTCGCCCTCCTCTCGAGCCCCGCCCAGCAGGGCATCGGCCTATGGAACGTGCCGGGCTTCCTCGCGCCAGCGGCTTCGGTGACTGCAGGGGACCTGTCCATCGGCGCGATCCTGGGACTGTCCGCCCTGCTCGGCTTTACGGACCTGCGGGGGCCACTGCGACGGCTCGGCTACCTCGCACTGCTCCTGGTCCTGGCATCCTTGAGTCCCGAGCTCCCAGGCCTACGCTACCTGTTCGCACCGCTGCTCCTGGTCACCCAGCCCGACAACCTCGCCCTCGGCGCGCTGGCGATGATCCCCACCGTGGTGATCGCAGCGGCAGGCCTGGAGGCCCTCGCCCAGATGGATCCTGCGGCCTGGCGAGCCCGCCTACGTAGTCCCGCCGCTGTTGTCCCCCTCGTGCTGGTGATCGCCGTCGCCAGCCGGCTCCTGCCCCAGTCCGAAGCCTTCGCTGTCGACGACTCAGTAGGCCGCTACCTGCACAGCATCGTGCAGTTCCTGGTCGTCACAGTTGCCGCTGCCTGGCTCGTCACCAGGCAATCCATTGGCCTGCAAAGACGGCTGTTGCTGCTGTTCGCACTCGCCCTCCTCGACCTCAGTGTCCTCGCAGTTCGAATGCACCACGACGTACCGAGCGAGCCCCTCAACCTGGTGGCAAGAACTCACGTGGGGCAACTCGAGCAATTGCGCGACGGCTACCTGGACACCACCGATCTGCAAGGGCTGGACAGTCCCCGCTACGGCGCTCTCAACCTCTCTGAACTGCAACTCCACAGTGATCGGCAGCAGAGGATTCGCACGGCTACCGAGCTGGCGCGCCGCCTGTGGCCCGTGCACCTGGGCAATAGCTACCGCATCACCGGCCTCGCCCGGCCCGCCCGGCTGGCACCGCCCCGGGCGACAGCATTGCTGGAACCGCTAGCCGACGTCCTGTCCTCAGGAACGAGCACCGGCAAGTACTCCCAGAATCCGCACCCGAACACCTTGCAGCAGATCTTCTCCAGGGAACACGGAGCAGCCCCACGGATCATGGCCCTGTACGGAATTCCTGTCGCTGTCGGCCGAAGAGGGCTGATCGGTCGCTTCGAGCCCGTCGCACCGCTCTGCTATTCGCCGCAATCGGTGACAGTCATCGAGGACCGCAACGAACTCGCAGACCGACTCCTGGTAAGGACCTTTCGCACCCGCGGGCCGGCACTGCTCGAGGCTTCCCTCGAGGTGGACTCGATTGGTGCCGCCTCCTCGCTGGGCTGCGTGACTCCGGGAAGCGTGGCAGTCGAGACCGAGGGCGACAGCCTGGTGGTACTTCGCATCCGCCACCATCCTGGCTGGCAGGTGCGGGACCAGCATGGGGTCTCGCTACCGACACTGCCGGTGAACCTTGTCCATACGGGCGTGCTGGTCCCAGCCGGCAGCCACGAGTTGCAATACCGGTTCACCCCACCCGGGCTGCAGTTCTCCATGGCGGCAGGCGCGGCCGCACTGCTGACAATCTTTGCCCTGTTCGCTCTCGGAGTACGACAGCGGCAAACGGACGCTGCGGATTCACCTCGACTCGCCGCCAGTATTCCGTTTTCCTCGCCGACCGTGCTCACCCGCCGCATCGCTGGGTACGGGACACTGCTACTGGTGGGAGTGCTCGCGTCGGGACTGCCGACGATCCGACACGTGGCGCAGGAGAGCGTCGACGAGATGATTCACTTCGACAGCTTCCTGGACATCGAGGCGAAGCTGCGTTGCCTGGCGCCCTACAACATCGCCAGCCGACAGATGCGGCGAGAGCTGCAGGAGCAGATCCTGAGCGATACGAACAGCACCCTGCAGATGCTCACCACCGCCCGGAAGGGGATCCTCGGCGACCCCGAAAAGCAGCGTCGACTGGAGGGCTTGCTGTCACAACGCCTATCCGAGATCTGCCCGGAGGGCAGGCCCGAACCAGCACTCAGGGCCCTGCTGGACAGCCAGCGAGAGGCTCAGGGCCAGCGGCAGCGAGCGATGCCTGGCACGAGCAAGCCATAAGCCGGAGCTCGGCCAGGAACACGGCCACCTCGCACAGGTCCAATGAGAACCTGCAGGTTCAGTAGCCCATCTGTTCGCCGAAACTCCACTGCCGAAAGTCGGCATCGAGGCGGAACACCCTTGCTATGGCTGTAGACCCTGGAGTCCCGTTCTGCTCGGGCGACTCCACTACTCGCCGGGGCGGCCTCGGGCAGAACGGGGAGGCAGGACTTGCCCCCCCTCGAGGGGAAGCGGCTGTTGGAACCGGGCGCGAGCAGCGGTCGCCAACTGCTCGTCGAGCAGCCCATTCTCTGCCAGCAGAGCCACCAATTCTGCAGCGACGACCCTGTGACCCAGTTCAGTCCAGTGGCTGTTGTCGACATGGTGAACCGGCTCAGTCCGGGCGGCTTCGGACAGTGGCCGCTGCAACTCGCGCAGCGGTAGTCCCAGTTTCTGGGCGATCCCACGCATTTTCTCCTCTGGCAGCTCGGCCAGGAATTCCCTGCGTCCATCAAGGCTGCCGCCGCCTGGCCGATCTCCGGTCAGCCAGCCTCCCTGCAGGGCGGGCGCCAACTCCCCGGGCTCCACCCTGATCCGACTGGGAAAGTCCATCAACAGCAGGCGAGCGCCACGCGCCTCCACTTCGCGACGCAGATCAGCCAGCAAATCCGCGCTCAACTGCCAGCCCTCGCGAACGGGGGGCGGCGGTGGGTCGAGAAACAACCAGGCGACCCCTCCAAAGACCTCGTAGTCAAAGGGCTCCATCCCCCATGGCCAATCTTCAGCCTGCTTCTCGCGAGCCCGAGAAACGGCTCCAAGAGCCAAGCGGTAGGCATAAGAAAAGCGCTGCAGCAAACCATCACCGGGCAGACCATAGGCAAGCCGGGAGCGATTGAGTTGTGCACGGCGCGCCTTGTACTTGCTGGCTGCCCAGGGAGACCAACCCACGCGGCGGATATCCCCGTCGATGACCCGGTACATGCTCGGCCCCTGGACATCGTCCCAACAGTCATTGCCGAGGAAGACGTTCAGCACCACCACGTCAGGCTGTACTTCGTCCCATCGATCAAGAAGCTGCAGACTGCTCTGCTCGATGCCGTAGTGGGGCACCCCCAGGTTCCACAACTCCAGGGCCCCGCCGGAGCCGTCGCTACGCAGCGAAGCCACGACATCCTCGACCAGGTAGGAATAGTGCTGCGCGTCGCCAACCGCGCTTCCAGCCGTGAACGAATCCCCCAGCACTGCGACGCGTACAGTGCCTTCGGGTGCCGCTCCAGGCACTCGAGCACGGTCACGAAAGCCCAGTCCGTTGGTCGAGAACGGCTTCTCTGGATGCTGGTAGAGGGGGCTGAGTGCATAGCCTGCAGCAGGATGGTTCTGAAAGATCCCGCGGGGAGCAGGGCGACGCTCGGACCCGGGAGGAGCAGGGTGAAGGTAGCGCCAGCGAGCGACCCCCTCAGCTGCCAGAGCCGCAACGAACACACCTACCAGCAGGGCTAGCCCAGCGCGGAGCGCCCGAGAGCGGGCAGAGCCAGCCGAAGAAGTCACTGCGCGAGTATTGCACGCTGAAACGCTGAGACCGGGGGCGGGAACGCCGTTTGCTGCTCGCGCGCGGCGGCGACCGAAAGTGGATATAGAGTCTCGAGACAACTAGTCTGATCGGAGCTACCCGCCCGAGAGATCCTGTCATGCTCAAACGTCGCCACTGGTCCCACACAAGACTCCGCCAGTGCGCCACTACACACCTGCTGGCCATCATGCTCGCCGGCTGCAGTCCCTCGTCACAGCAGGACTTCATCGAGCCTTCTCCCTCCCCTGAGCCCGAGCCCGAGCCCGACGAGCAAGACATCGACGAAGAAATCTGCCAGGAGGCCACGTTCCGTGGCGGCCTCCATCGCCAGGGCCGCACCGACCAGGTGATTCCCCGCAGTCGGCCCGAACTGGTGTTGGCCTTCAACCCCTCGGGCAGCGAGCCGTGGAGCGGCGACCTGTGGTTTGGCGGCCTGCCCCACGGAGCCGAGCCCGACGACCCCCCAAACCCGGCCGACATTGGCATGTTCATCGGCGCCTCACCGCTGGTCTGCGGGGACAGCCTCTACATCTCGGCTACCGGCGCTTCGGTCTATCGACTCAACCTCGAGACTGCACAGCAAAGCTGGGAGTATGAGACCGGGGTGCCCTTGGACAGGCCCATGATCTGGTCCACGCCGGTCATCAGCGACAGCACCCTGGCGGTCAGTGGCGTCGACAGGCTGCTCCATGTCCTCAATGCCGAAACAGGAGAAGCCAGGTGGGTTGAGAACCTGGGATCCGACTCTCTGTCTTCTCCGGCCCTGCTCAGAGGCCAGATCTTCACCTCGACCAAGGAGGGCGTAATTTATGCCTTCGACGAACTCGACGGCACCCTGACCTGGCAGACCAACCTGGAAAGCACCGTCTCGGCCAGCGCTTCTTTCGACGACGGCGGCCAACGGATGCTGCTTGGCGCACGGAACGGACTGGTCTCGGCCCTGGCGGTCTCGGACGGTGAGGTTCTGTGGGACTTCGACACCGGGCAGCAGGTTCTCAGTTCAGCGGCGTGGCTCGAACACACCTGGTACGTGGGCAGTTGGTCCAACAAGGTCTTCGCCCTGGACCAGGAGACCGGCACAGAACTCTGGTCGTTCGAGTCCGGTGCAAACGTGACGGCGTCGCCCGCCGTCACGGAAGACCTCGTAATCGTCGGCTCCTGGGACTGGCAACTCTACTTCCTGGACCGACACAACGGCGAAGTGGTCGCCGCAGCCGGCCTGGGCAGTGATGCCCTTGCCAGCCCCGTGGTCGATGCTACGACGGTCCTCCAGGTCACCGAGGACGGTGTCGTCCACGCCCTGGACCTCGTGACCGCAGAGGTGCTTTGGACTGTGCCGCTGGAGATCCGCATCATCGCCACGCCCACGGTCCACGAGGGGCGAATCTATCTACAGGCGGTCAACGGGGACGTGTTTGTCCTCGAGAGCCTCGACGACAGCTGAGCGGGGGACGCCGACCAGAAAGCACCCTGGAAGTCCTTGCGCGAGTAGCTGGCGCGAAGACGATCGGGCCGGATTCGGGATAGGCTCTGTGCCATGTCGAAGCTTGCCCTACGCCAGCTGGCTGTCGTGCTGGTGGCGATCCTGCTGTCCGCAGCCACTGCCAGCTGGCTCACCAGCGCCGATGAGTGGGTGCCAGCCGGTCCCATGGCCGAAGACCCCGGCATGGGCCAGGGCTCCGACTGGGACCGTCGCTGGCTATGGGCGATGTCCGGCGCAGTCGCCAGGGAACGCGGAGTCCTGCCCCACTGGGACCCCTTTCTCAACTTCGGCACTCCGCTGCTCAGCGAGCCCGAGTCCTTCCTGACCCACCCTGCCTACGCCATCGTCGCACCGCTGCATGGAATGCGGGCCGGCCTGGAGGCCATCTACGGGTTCAACTGTTTCCTGATGCTGTTGGGGCTGGCCTGGCTCGGCCATCGTTTGCGTGTGCCCTTCCCGCTGGCCATGGCCACCGCCCTGTTCCTGCTGACAAGCAGCGAGTGGTTCAACCGGCTCGGACACGGTCATCCGATGGTTTTGGGGATCTGCCTCTGGCCTGCCGCAGCAGCCGCAAGCCTCCAGGCGATGGATGCAAAGAAGACACGCTGGGAAAAGCGCCTGCTGCTCGGCGCAGTCGCGGGGCTGGCACTGGGCCTCGCCGGCCTCAACGGCGCCCACTACCCGCTGGCCTACGGAATGCTGATGGTGCTGCTGCTCATCTGGGCGGCAGCTGCACCTGGGCGTTTGCAGGCAGCGTTGGTTGCACTCTGTTGCATTCCCCTGCTGATCCGCAGCGGACCCGAGTGGAGCCGCTACATTCTCGACCTGGTGGCCTGGACCATCGTCGTGGCAGCTGTCGTTCGCGGTGGGCGGTACCGGGACCAGTTGGCGACACTCTCCGGAGTCGGCCTGGGACTGCTCGGTACGGCCGGGTTCTTCCTGGTGGCCGCCGCCGAGCGAGCCCGACAACTCGGCCGCTTGACCCTCAAGGTCTTTGACCAGCCCAACTGGACGATCACCGACGCAGAAGATTGTCTCGGACAAGGCAGCGAAATCGGCCGGGCGCTGTGCAACATGGCGAACACCGGCGGCGACCTCGAGAACTATCTGAATTTCGCGCACCCCCTGGTCTGGTTGGCCTTGATCGCAGGCCTGGGACTGTGCGCTCTGCGCGCACCCGCCCTGGCGGCAAGCTCCTCGATCATGCTGGCCCTGGCCTGGAGCCTCGGCCTGCCGCTGCGGCCCTGGGAGTTGATCTCCGCAGTTCCCGGCATCGCCGCGGCCGACCAGCAGATGCGCATGCAGTGGATCGTTCTGCTCATGGCGCCGCTGGGACTGGCTGCCGGCCTGTCTTTCGTCGCGGAACGCTTCACTGGCCGCTGGGGCAACTGGGTCATCGCCACCCTGGTCGCCGCCGGCATTGTCTACTACGGGGCACCCGCCTATCACCTTCCGGCCGAGCTGGAGACCGGCCAGGAGCCGCAAGAGGTCTTCCCTGAAGGAGTCGGAGAGATTCATGGTTGGGCGCCGGGCTGGGCGGCCGGCGGCGAGGTCTACTCCCGCGCGCCGCTGCGCGGACTCATCATTCCCATCGAGTACGGCGACGGCGGCGAGTTCCGGGAGCTGACCGTGCCCGAGGTGGCTGGGCAGGGGCTTTCCTGGCTGAGCAGTGGCGGCGAGTTCCGTTCCACAGGACCCGAGATCCAGGTCTCGGCCGTGCTCAACGAGTGGACCATCAAGGGGCCACCGGGCAGCGTAGTCGCCGTGCCGCAGCGGGACCTGCCCGGCTGGGCCTGCGACGGCGGCGAACTGAAGCCCGACCTGGAGTACATGCGACGCGAACGCGAGGCCATCCCCTTCCAGCGCTACCCTTTCACCGGCAAGTGGTTCCTCAGCGTCGAGATTGGCGACAGCGGCAAAGCCGTCTGCACATGGCGCACACCGGGCCTGGCCAGGGGCGTCTTTGAGCAACTGCTGGCCTTGCTGATCCTGGCGGTGGTCGCGCTGCGCCTACGGAAGCCCGCGCGCCGGCCTCCCGACCCACTCTGAGTCCTGCCTCAGCGACACTCCTGGGTGCGCGAGACGCTCGAGTTGAAGTAACAACCCCAGTCCCAGGGCCAGCCCGAGGTGCTGTAGTAGCAGCCGGTTCCCCAGTTGCTGGTGGAACCACAGCCCGGGAGCCCATTGCGCCAGCCGTCTCCACCGCTGCACAGGTCACTGAAGAATGCGCAGGAACCGGACGTTTGTGTCCAGCGCCGGGTCTGCTGACCATCGCAGTTGTAGTCCCAGTTGTTGTCACCACGGTGAGCCGGGAACCACGAGCTCTGTCCGGGGCGAGCGTAGCCGTTGCTGTCAAAGCAGTCGCCGGACTGGGTGGCGCGAACCGGTCCGCTGGGGGCACACAGACACTGGCTGCTGCCAATGCCATAGCCGTCGTTGTCGGCATCGTGGTAGTAGCCCTGGCAGCCCAGCGCGCCCGCCTCGTTGTTGGTGCCGTCGCAGTCGTTGTCGGTGCCGTCGCAGACTTCGGGATGGCCCGGATAAGCCGAGGCTCCTGAGCCGGGGCTGTCGTTGCAGTCCCCATGGCAGGTGGTCACTCCATCTGCGGACTGGTCAAAGTCCTAGTCCGCAACAAAGTAGCAGTCGGGGGCGATGGCGTCACACGCCTCGGGCAGGTTCGGGCTGCGCAGCGGGTCGCCGTCGTCGCAGTCGTCGTCGCCGTTGCCATAGATGCCGTCCGAGCCGCACAGGGTGACACCGTCACCGTCGACATCAAAGCCGTTGTCCGGGCCACCGATGCAGTCGTTGTCGATGCCGTCACACACCTCGGGGTTGCCCGGAAAGGTGTTGCCGCCACTGCCGGGGCTGTCGTTGCAGTCCTCATCGCCAGTAGTCGGCAGGCCGTCTGGACCACAGGTGGTCACGCCATCGCCATCGAGGTCGAAACCATCATCGACGCCACCCACACAGTCGTTGTCAACGGCATCGCAGACCTCCGGGTTGCCGGGGAAGGTGTTGCCACCGCTACCGGGACTGTCATTGCAGTCGTCATCTGCAGTACTCAACACACCGTCTGGGCCACAGGTGGTCACCCCGTCTCCATCGAGGTCGAAGCCGTCATCGACACCGCCGAGACAGTCGTTGTCGATGCCGTCGCAAACTTCAGGGTTGCCGGGAAAGGTGTTGCCCCCGGTGCTCGGATTGTCGTCACAGTCATCATCTGCGGTACCGGGGACCAGGTCCGGGCCACAGGTCAGCACTCCGTCACCGTCGAGGTCATAGCCGTCGTCGACACCGCCGACACAGTCGTTGTCGATGCCGTCACAGACTTCGGGGTTGCCGGGGAAGGTGTGGCCACCAGTCGCCGGGGCGTCGTCGCAGTCATCATCGCTGTTGCCGGGCAAGCCATCGGGGCCGCAGGTCGTGACCCCATCGCCATCCTCGTCGAACAGGTCGTCGACACCGGCGACGCAGTCGTTGTCGAGGGCGTCGCAGATCTCCGGGTTGCCCGGAAACGACAGAGGCTCGGCGTCATCGCAGTCGGGCGCAGCGCAGCTGGGATCATCGCCCCAGCCGTCGCCATCGTCGTCGCTGTCGAAGCAATCGCAGTGGCTGTTTTCACTGCCAGGACTGGCGAAGTCGCCGCTCAGTCCCTGCACGGGATCGCCGGCCAGGCACCAGTTGGCGGCATCGTCGTTGAGGGCTGCCGACGGCACCCCCAGCGAAGGATCGAATCCCAGCGAGCGCCCAAGGCTCGAGCTACCAAAGGGGCTGAGGTCATACTCGACGCGGTCAATCTCGACGCCATCGAAACGCAGGCCGATCACGTCCGCGGCATCGTCGAGGGCGAAGCCCGAGTACTCGTAGTCGACGTTGATCTCTCCGTTGCTGGCAAAGTCACTGTTCCGCCCCAGGACTACCCGCGCCCCGGGCCCGACCTGGAGATCCTGCGAAATCACGTGACTGTCGCCGTCGTCGCCGTACAGCTCGAAGCCAAGCAGCGAAATGAGTCGGCCCGAGGCGTTGTACAGCTCGAGCCACTCGCCGGCCGCGTCGGCTACCTGGCCCGGCAAGGCCATGACCTCGACGATCACCAGGTCGCCGTCCTCGGGCAGGACATAGGTGCTCGCGGAAGCCGGCGTACTCCACTCGCTGCCATCGGTCGCCGTGACCTCGCAGGTCCACTGCTCACCAAAGCTGGTCATCTCGGCGGGGACCTCCCAGAGATCCTCGAGGTCGGGCACCAGCTCCCCGTCGACGTACCACTGAACGAGGTAGTCGCCAGGTAGGACGATCAGGTCACCATCGGCATCGGTCGCTTCGTCATCGACTGCACAGACAATCGCCTCGTCGACCTCGGCCGAGGGTTGCGGCTCCACGACCACCGTGGGTGCCCCGGGTGCCGAGTTGAGGATGGACACGACGTTGCTGGCCACCGCCTCACCCGCCAACTGACCATCAAACGGCGTCAACTCGCACATCACCTGCTGGTCCTTGTCGAAGGCACTGCCATCCAGGGTCAAGCCGATCTGGCCATCCACCAGGCTGCCATCGACATACCAGGAGGCCATCCACGACGGGGCGTCGCCATCAACGTCATGCCAGCCCACCCCCTCGCAGAGCAACTGGGTGGTCTCGAAGGCGGGCTCCGGTCCCAGGACCGCAGCGGTCGCGACGGGCGGGCTGTTGGCGGGAACCACGTACAGGTTCAAACCCACCTCGTCGGTCGCCTCGTCGCTGTCCTCAACCCGGATCCAGAGGTGCCAGTTGCCACCGGGCAGGCCAACCACCTGGATCGACGCCCAGCCAGTGGAATCCGGATGCATGCTGCCGAGTTCCTGCTCCTCGGCCTCGGCATCGCTGGCCACTGCGCCCCAGGAGATGGTCAACTGCTCGCTGGGATCCTCGGCATCATCCACCTGGACAATAACGCCCAGGCCCAACTCCTCCTCGACCTCGAGCGGGTCGGCATCGGCATCGATGATGGGCGAAGTCAGCACGATCTGCGGCGGATTGTTGGGGGCCGCGACGATCCGGCTCTGATCCCCACAGCCGAAGCCGAACAACAGGACCGGCAGCACAGCGGCAGTGATCGGCTTGAACAAGCGCATGCTCACAGGTTAGCGCCCTGGCCCGTGCCGCGACCCAAAATCTTGCCGGGTAGCGGGCCTGCAACGACGGGCCCCGAAACACCCCGAAGCCTACCGACATACTCCGCAAAGGCAGGCAGCGCCCGCACCAGAGCGCTGAGTCGGCCGCGACGACGGTAGCCCCTGACCACCCCCATCAGGGCCTCTGGACGCAGGTAGAACCGCATGTTGGCTCGGTACACGAGGGCGCGAAGCCTCTCCTTGTCCATGTGCTCGAGCTTCAAGATGCTCTCACCGCTGTCCTGGGAGTAGGCAGCGAGGTCATAGGTGGTGATGAGATCGTTGTCGCGGGCGTACTCGTACAGAGGCGAGCCCGGGTAGGGGGTGGCGATGAAGAAGCGCGCGAAGTGCGGATTGAGCTTGCGCGCCAGGCCGATGGTGTCCTCGACGTCGGACACGGTCTGCCAGGGGAATCCCATGATGAAGTTGCACCAGACTGCGATGCCCTCCTGCCTGGCCTCGCGCACGGCGCTGTAGGCCTGCTCGATGGTGATCTGCTTGTCGAGACGGTCGAGTGTTTCCTGGTTGCCGGCATCGATGCCGAACACCACGGAACCACAACCGGCGCGCTTCATCAGCCGCAGCATGTCCCGATCCACCAGGTCGACGCGGGTCTGACACTCCCACTCAATGTTCAAGCCGCGAGCCAGGAGCAACTCGCAGAACTCCCAGGTCCAGTGCTTGTGGATGGTGAAAACATCATCGTTGAAGTACAGCTTCTTGGGTCCGTACCGGGCGAACAGTTCGACGATCTCCTCGACAACGTTGGCCGGGCTCCGGTAGCGCATCCGACGCTCGTTCGCCGAGGCGCTGCAGAACGTGCAGCGGAAGGGGCAGCCGCGCTTCGCCACGACCTCGTACAGCGTGTAGCTGTGCGCGTGCCGCTCATTGCGAGCGGGGAAGGGCAGCCGGTCCAGGTCGTCGGGATACTCGCGGCCCTTGTTGACCACGCACTGGCCGGCCGCATCGCGGTAGGCGATGCCCGCGATGTCCGCGTAGCTGCCCGTACCGTTCCAGACGTCGACCAGCTCGAGGATTGCGTCCTCTCCCTCGCCGGTAATTGCCACATCGACGGCCTCGCATTCCAGCGTCCAATTCGGCTCGTAGATGGCATGAGCACCGCCGATGACAACCGGAATCGCAGCGTCGACAGACTTGACCGCCTCGGCCACGCGCCAGGCGTTGGGAATAAGCACCGAAGTGGCTGTAATTCCAACAAAGTCTGGCCTCAGCGAACGGACCTGGGCGCCGACGTCAGCCACCGAAGCGGAGTCGATCCAGGCGTCGCAGATCACGACGTCATGGCCGCGCAAGCGCAACATGGCGGCGACGTACTCCAAGCCGATGGGCTCGGCCAGTGCACCGCCCTTATTGCGGGTGACCGGCGGCGGCTGAACCAGCAGTGCGGTTGCCATGCCAACTCCGAAAGCGTTCTCGAGGTCTCAACAACCGCCGCACACCAGCACGGAGCAGCGGCCGCTCTTCAAAACGCTGCTCCAGCGTATACCGGGACAGTCCCTTGAGATAGTTGAGATAGCTGCGCGGCTGCTCCTCGTGCCCGCCGAGCAGCGAGCGGGCGATGCGCGGCGCAAGGAAGAGCGAGGGCATAAAGACCGGGTCCATGAGCTTCATGCTCCGGTGCAATCCACTCTTGACCAGCAGTTCCATGGCGCGCGGCGGAATGACGCTGAACAGCGTGAACAACTGGTAGTGAGCGCGCCAGCGTGGGATGTCACCGACTCCCTTGAACAGCCAGGAATCCAGGTGCCCTCGCTCGGCTTCGCGGAGCTGCTCCAGCGTCCAATCTCCGCTCTCCAGGCCGATTTCGTTGATGTCGGTGCCCGGCAGGTAGGTGAGGAAGAACACCTTCACCAGGTTCGGCTTGCAGGCTGCGTAGAACAGCAGGGCCTCGTCCTGGTCAGCCTCGGTTTCTCCCGGAATGCCGAGGATGTGGTCGACCACCACCCAGATCCCCTGCGCACGCAACGAGCGAACTGCGCGGTCGATGTCTTCGCTGCTCTCGGTACGCGCCAGGACTTCCTTGCGAATACGCTCGTTGACGGTCTGCGTGCCCATGATGCAGTGAACACAGCCGGCCTTGCCCAGCAGTTCGGCGATGTTCTCGTTGACCAGCTCGGGGTGGGTGATGATCGAGAAGGGCAAGCCCACCCGTTTCGGCCACAGTTCGGCGAACTCGGCCAGCCAGGGGCGATTGGCTGTGAACACCTCGTCGTGGAAGGTCACCGTGCGAATCGACGGCCAACGTTCCAGCGCCTGCTCGAGCTCCTGGCAGACGTTCTCAGGGCTGCGCTGGTTGCGAAAGCGCCCCCCGTAGACTTCCTGGATGGGCTGGTAGAAACAAAAGGAACACGAGTACACGCAACCCCGGCTGGCATTGGTGTGATACTCGTGGCTCATCTCGGGAACCAGGTCGTAGTGAATGGACTTGTCGAAAAACGGCAACGAGTCCAGGTCTTTGCGCAGCGGCCGGGGCGCGTTGCTCACCACTCCCCCCTCACTGCGCGACCAGATGTTGGCTATGGAGCGGACATCGCCCTGACCCTGCAGCGCATCCAGCAACTCGACCAGCGCATCGTCCCCTTCACCGACGCATAGGAAGTCAAAACAATCGAAGCCCATGACCACCGCCGGCACGGTGGTCGCGTGGACGCCACCGACGATGACCGGCAAATCGGGCCGCAGTTCCTTGAGCTGCTGGGCGATCAGGACGCTCCAGGAGAAGGTGTTGATCTCGAGGTTGAAGCCGACGATGTCTGCCCCGGTGGCCAGGATCGCCTGCACGGTGCGCGCGTCGGTGTTGAGGGCGCTCGGTAGCCAGTTGCCCGGCACAACTCCAGCGCTCTCGATGCCGGGATCAAAAACGTGACTTACCTGGTGACCGGCCTCCTTGCAGAGGGCCGAGAGCAGTTGGATCCCGAGGTGCTCGGTCAGGCGGGTGACGAAACAGACGTGCATGGGCCGGTCCAGTGTAGCCCGCATCCGCCAGGACCGTGGAACGCGATGCTGAGCCTGGTTCAGGGGCCCGGATTCGACCGGAAGCTGAGGCTGTTGTTCACCCCCTCGAGGCAACTGTCCTTGTACTCCTCGCCCCAGCTACTGCAGATAGCTTCCATCACAGACAGTGAGCCATAGGTCCGACCTACCTGGGCACCTGCGCCCTCGACCATCCACTGCTGCCGCTTGGCCGGAATATTGCGCAGGCTCTGGCGCAGCCTGGCCGGGGTGGAGGCGAGGTGATCGCCGAGCGGGAAGCCCACTCCCCACCAACAGGCACGGCGGTCTTCCTCCTCGACAAGGATGTCGCAGTCTGCGGACCGAACCTTCACGTCGCTCACATCGCCCGTACCGCCGGTTCGAAGCGCCCAGCCGACGCCGCGCAGACACTCCTGCCGCCAGGGCACGGGCAACGACAGGCAAACAGCGGCGCTGCCCCCGGCCCGATCGACCCCGAGCGGACCGGAGTCTCCGTGCTCGCCGGCCAGCAAGGCCCGCGAGGTGGAAAAGAAGCCCAGCGCCCAGGCTCCTCCCCGGTAGCACTCGACCCTGCCCACCTCGCCAAACCGGTCGCAGGACTCGCTGACCCGACCGATGTCGTGGGACAGGTAGGGCGCCATGTAGAAGCCGAACACATCCCAGCAGTGCCCCCGATAGGTGTCGCCGACCGCGACTCCGGGAAGCGGGCTCTGCACCATGGCGGCGATGCCCACAGCCGAGGGGAGCTGCACAGCCAGAACCAGCGCCGCAGACACGACGATCGCCTCCTTGGAGGAAAGCCAGCCAGGCAGCGGCAACTCTCCCGCTGGAGCCGCACCGCTGCGAGACTCCCGCACCAGGGAAGCGACCAGTAGTGCACCACAGACCGCCATGAGAACGACCCACGGAACCAGGGCCAGGTGCGCATGGTCGCGGGGATTACTCAGCCACCAGGGCAAGCGCCGCAGGTGCAAGCCACTGAGGATGTAGGCGAGTCCGTACAAACCGGCCATGACCGGCGGCATCGCGGCGGCACTGATTCGGGAGCGGTCCAGCGCCGGCCGCCCGGGAAGTAACGCGACCAGCAGCAGGCGTACCGAGGGAGCAACTCTCACCATCATCAGCAACCAGCCCAGGAACAGCCCGGCCGTCACGAGGGCCGCAAGTCCCAGCAGCACCGAGTTCGGCGGATTGCCACCAAAGGCGGTGTCGAAGTGCATCGCTCCACTGAAACCACCGCCGGCAAACATGTCCCTGATCTCATCCCAGTGAAAGCGACTGTGCGTCACTTGCGGCGGGATGCCCGGACGAATCGACTGCTCGACTCCATAGGGCACGTGCACGAACAGCTTCCACCACAGCGGGCTGGAAGCGACCAGCAGTCCCGCCCCGAGCAGCAGCCCATGCCCAGGCCTGAGTCGTTCCTTGAGTGCAGCCCACAGGAACAGCAAAAAGGCCGGAAAGAACACGACCGATGCGAAGCAATTGAACAGTGCCAGTCCCAGCAGGAGTCCAAATCCCGCGAGCAATGCACCCGAAGGGGCAGTGTCGGCAGGACGGGTAAACACCAGGTGGTACAGGAACAGGACACAGAGCGTCTCGAACAGCAGCTCCGTGAAGTGCCAATGTCCCATCATCAGCGAAGAGATGAATACGAGCGGGGGCACCAGGACGACGGCTGCCGCGGCAAGGACGCCGTCGAGCATCGAGCGGTGGCGACTCCACAGCCACCAGGTCGCAATGGTCAACAGCGCACTGAGCAGGGCACTCACCAACTTGACGCTCAAGCCGGTGACGCCGAACACGGCAAACAGAGGCAGGCCGACCAGGGAGGCGACGAACATGCCGCCGAGGACCCCGTCGTAGCTGTCGAACGGCGAGAAGCTCCAGCCCCGCAGCGCCTCGTAGCCCATGGCACCCGAGACGCAGTCGAAGGTCACCGTCGTCTCCGGGTTGTGTCCCCGCAGGACCGCCCACAGAAGGGCCTGCTGTACCCCTAGCACCGCAAGTAGAGGAAGGTGTCGACGCACTCGCGCCCAGTCTACCCGGATCCCCTCGCAGTCGTTTATCCTGGGTAGGCCTTGGCAACCCAGACACAAGCACCCGAAGAGCACCCTCGAGAGCAGGGCGCAACAGCGGACTCTGCGAGCCCGACCTCTTCCGCCGGCCTCGGCATCCATCCGCGCTGGCTGCTTGCAGGCATCCTGTTGCCCACCATCGCCGCTTTCGCCATTCGCGTAGCCAGGCTACTGCAGACCCCCAACCTCTACAGTTCGGATCCGGCAACTCGCGCGCTGTTCGCCGAGAAGCTCACCATCTTCGGCTGGGCGGAGGTGTACCGCTCGACGGTCTGGCCGCCCGTGCACTTCTGGCTGTTGAGCTGGGGACAGAACTTCCCATGGACCGACCCCCAGGTGGGGGCACGTGGCGTAGGGGTCGTGCTGGGAGCTCTCACTTGCTGGCCTGCATTCCTGGTGGTCCACCGGAGCGCACGGCTGCTGTGGCCGAAGGCTGAGACCTCGGCCGTCGTTGCCGGCGCCCTCTCCGCAACCCTACTGGCGCTAACGCCACTCAGCCTGCGCTTTGCGACGCTCACCTACGCCGAAGTCCCTTGTACCTTTTTCGTGTTGGCCGCCTGCGCCGCGCTGTTGCCCGACGAGAAGGGGCGTCCAGCGCGCTGGTGGCGGGCGCTGCTGTGTCTGGCGATGGCCTGCGGTCTTCGCTACGAGGCGTGGCTCCTCGCCCCCCTGCTGCTGCTCTGCTCGTCACTGCGATTGCGTGACCGCATGTTTCTGGCAACGGCCGCGGTAGTACCAAGCTCCTTGTGGGTCATCAATCGACCCAAATTTCTCGCTCTCAACTCAGTCACCCGCGACAAGATGGCGGACATCGTGCCGAGCCTGGCCCCGGAGCGAACCGACGCGATCCTCGGAATCTTCAGAGCACTGCTGGAAAACACTCTACCGCTGCTGCTGCCACTATCGCTGCTCGGGCTGTTCCTGCTGGTTCGCAAGCGCGAGACTCTGTGCCTGCCTGCTGCAACCGCCCTGACCCTTGCATTCCCACCCATCTCTGCACTCCTGGGACACGTCCCCCTGTTCGAGCGCTACCTGCAGATGCCAGTAGCCCTGCTTTCCACGACGGCAGCCATCGGCACGGTTGGCTGCGGACAATTGCTGAAGTCGTCCCGCATCCAGTGGGCTCTCGCACCCACCGCCGTAGTGACCGTGCTGGTCGGACTCCTGGTAGTCCCCATGGCGGTGCAGACACCCGCCGGCATCAAGGAGGTGCTGGCCGAAGGCGACCCTCCCTTGCATTGGCAGCCCGCCAGCAACGAGGACGCCTTGCTGTGGAGATCTCAGACGCTGGCAACCCAGGCCTGGCATACCCTCGACGAAACCGCCCAACTGCTCCGAGCGGTCCGCGCGCAACATCCCGACCTGATGGTCTACATCGAACCCAACCTGCGCACTGCCTCCTATCTCTATTGGCGAGCATCCATTCCACCAGACAGGATCGCGCACCTGTATCGCTCCAGTGCACACGACCCCGAGTGGCGCGAGGACTTGAACAAGGTCCGCCTTGGCTGGCCGAGAGCACTCTTCGTCCTGGTCAAGGAAGGAGGAGAGAGCGTCTTCGCACTGTCACTTCCAGGGCCCGAGGTCCCGTGCCGGGAGATCCAGGGACATCGCGTCGGGGACAGCCGACTCAGTTGCCTCGGGGAAACCGCCTCCTACCGGGTTTTGGATATCACACCCGTTTTGCCAGCCGAACGAGCAAGCCACAACGAGTAGGAACGCCCCCCATCCAGAGACAGTGAAGCACCCTCCTGCCCCACCTGGTAGCCGTGCGGGGGCCGGCATTCGAGCATCAACTGCACCTCTCCCTCGAACACTGAAAGTCCCTCCTCGGAATGAAGGCCTGCCGGCCAACGGAACGCGAGCACTCCGTCCAACTTCGGCAGCAGCAACCGCGTCGGCGCGCTTACACCCCGAAATTGCACTTCCAGCGGCGTGAGCGAGACATCGAGCTTGCCAAAGTCCTCGTTCTCCCAGGGACCGCGCGCGGACAGCTCGTGCATGGCTCTCAGGGAATGGTCATAGTCCGCGCAGAGTTCGAGGACCGGGCCCCTGGACCCTGGGTAGACCTTGAACACAAACCCGGGCGCCGCCATGCAGAACAGCAAGGCAACCAGGGGAATGAAGCGCTCGGAGACCGCACGAGTGGGCAGCGAGGGCCGCGCCCGCCAGAACCTGTGAAACTTGTCCCTGGTGAAGAAGGCGTTGCTCAGCATCGTCGCGACCAGCAGCAAGACGAGGACGAGGGCTTCCGACTTGGTCATCGTGGAAATTCTAGCACCGCTGCTACAGTTGAACCGTGAAGGGAAACCGCATCAAGCGCCTGTTCGGCGGGCTCCGGGTGGCACCGGGGCTGCTACTGAAGTCACCGGACCGACCGCCCCGGCCGGTGCACATGCACCTCGAACACACAACCCGCTGCGATCACATCTGCTCTACCTGCATCCGATCACAGCAGATCGATAGCGAAGAGGACATGCCAGTCGAGCGAGCAAAGGCCTACCTCGACGCCGTGCAGCCGAGCTTTGTTTCGCTGAACGGCATCGGCGAACCGCTCCTGCATCCTGACTGGGACCAGATCGCCCGCTACACCGTCGAGCGTCATGGGGCAGGCGTCGGCATGGCCACCACCGGCACGCTGTTGCGCGACAACGCACAGCGCCTGGTGGATTCCGGAGTCGGACTGGTCAAGGTGTCCTTCCACGGCGGCCGACCCGAGACCTTCGCGCGACTGGCGGCGGGGCGCAGCATGGACACGGTAACCGACGGCCTCAGTGCACTGATGGAGGCCGTCAAGGTAGCCGGGCACGGTCCCCAGGTGCGGCTCAACTACGTGGTTACGCGAGACAACTTCCAGGAGATCGGCCCGGCTGTGAGGGTGGCTCACTCTTGCGGTGTCGACACCGTGTACTTCAAGGGGGCTCTGCTCCTGGAAGGACTGAGGGGACAAATTCGAGCCGACGAGGACCTCGCCGCAGTAGCGGACGCCTTCGCCGACGGACTTGAGGCCGCCCGCTCGCTGGGTGTCGAGACCAACCTGGGGCACTGGCTCAACAAGACCCGCGCGCAACTCGCCTGCGCGGACCCCCAGGCTCGAGCCGAGCCGCACTCCCCCTGCCTCATCCCCTGGCTCAGCCTGTTCGTGCGGGTGGACGGAACCATCCTGCCTTGCTGCAACTTCACGTTCCGACCCGGCGAGGGAGAACTCGGCAAGCTGATCGAAGATGGGGACCTCGACCACCACTGGCGAGGCGAGGCTCAGCGCCGTTTGCGGGCCGAGATGCTCAGCGGCAACTGCTCGCTGCAGGCCTGCCGGGAGTGCCCCGAACCTGTGACCCTACCCCTGTTGACCGAAGCGGCACGCCGCAAGCTGTGGCCGGGCTTTCTGACCTAGCCTGAGCCGGTCCACCGCGGCAGCGTCTAGTGAGGAGACACGCCTGCGATGTTGAACCCGAGGTTCAGGGTGTAGGACGTCCCGGCATCCATGACCAGCTCCGGTAAATCGAAGCCGTTTGCGTGCAAGAGGTCGGGGCCGTCTGGAGCCGGAAAGTTCGGGTCCGCGTTGCCATTGTCATCGAGGAAGGTCAGCACTGCATAGGGAGCGGCACGCGGGGGAATGCCCGTGATCTCGTAGCTGTAAGACGCAGAACTACTGGAAAAATCCGACGGCATGTGGTCGGCGGCAACAAACGACGCACCAAACGGACCCATGATCTGGGCGGTGTAGACCACGACCCAAAGCTCTCCGACTCCATCCCCCAGTGGTGCCACTGTCGTGGTGATCGTGCCGGACAGGGTCGCCCCGCTGCCACTGGTGTCGTCATCGCCGTGAGCGTCGTCGTCACCGGGGCTGGAATCGTCGTCACCGGGGCTGGAATCGTCGTCACCGGGGCTTGAATCGTCGTCGCCGTGAGTGTCGTCGTCGCCTGCAGTGTCGTCGTCACCTGCAGTGTCGTCGTCGCCTGCAGTGTCGTCGTCGCCTGCGGTGTCGTCATCACCACTGTGGTC